>JALOTU010000139.1 GCA_025457725.1 Verrucomicrobiota bacterium | reverse complement strand
CCATGACCGTGCCGGTCGGTTCACAAAGAAAGCGGGATCCGGTTCTGGGGGATCTCCTGGACGGCCGCAGAATGCTGGTGCAAGTGGAGTTGACTGCGGACCCGTTGCCGGCTCAACCGCCGGACCATGCGCGACTCGTTTCACTTGGCGACGACCCGTTGCCCGTTCCGGCGGAGTATTTCGACACAACGCGCACGGTCGATCCGCAGACCCAGCGCCGGGGGTTGTTGTTCCTGACCGGGACGAGCCCTGCGAAACTGGCTCCCGGGATGGCGCTCGCGGCGCATGTGGGGACGGGAGGCGCACCGGAGACCGGCGTTGTGGTTCCGCGTGCCGCCGTGGTTCGATTCAATGGGGCAGGCTGGGTTTACTTGCAGACCGGGGAGGACACGTTCGTGCGGCGGGGGGTTGCGCTGGACCGGCCGCTCATCGACGGCTGGTTTGTGGGGGGCGAACTGGAGGCGGACGCGGAGGTGGTGGTCACCGGGGCCCAGCTGCTTCTCTCGGAGGAATTGAAGGGGCGGGGAGTCGGGGAATAGCCTCATGCTGCAAGGGCTCGTCCATTACTCGCTGAAGTTCCGTGGCGTTGTCGTCGCCCTGGCGTGCGTCCTGTTGGTGTACGGGTTTCACACGGCCCGCACTGTCACGCGCCCCATCGAAACGGCCGTGAGCGGATTGGGCGACATGGAATCCCTGCGGTCCGAGTCCATCGAGGGCTTGTCCATCATCACCGCGGTGTTCAAGGAAGGCACGGACGTGTTCAAAGCGCGGCAGATGCTGGCCGAGACCCTGGCGGAAACGGCTGGCGAACTTCCCGTGACGGCGCAGACGCCGAAGATGACGCCGCTGACGTCCTCCACCATGGACCTGCTCAAGATCGGGCTGGTGTCCGACACGATGACGCCGATGCAGTTGCGCACCTTCGCCGATTGGACACTCAAGCCGCGGCTGCTGGCCATACCCGGCGTCGCCAAGTGCAGCTTGTTCGGCGGGGAAGTCCGGCAATTGCAGGTTCAAGTGATGCCGGATCGATTGCGGGCTCATGATCTGATGTGCTGGCTGCGGCCCGCGCGTCCACGGCGGTGATGGGGGCGGGATACCTGGACACTCCCAACCAGCGGATCACGATCCAGACAGAGGGACAATCCCTGACGGCGGAGGAGCTGGGTGAAGTGGTGGTGGTGCACCGGGGCGGAGTGAGTGTTCGACTCAAGGATGTGGCGCGGGTGACGGAGGGCGCGGCTCCAAAGTTCGGGGACACGGTCATTCAAGGGCGCTGGGGCGTGCTGATGACGATGTCCAGTCAGTACGGTGCGAATACCATGGAAGTGACGAAGCTGTTGGAAGCCGCCCTGCGGGATATGCAGCCGGTGTTCGATCAGGCCGGCATCCAAGTATATCCGCGTTTGCACCGGCCGGCGACGTTCATTGAGACGGCGCTGCGGAACATGAGACATTCGCTGTTTCTGGGAGGGGTGTTGGTGGCGGTGGTGCTGTTCCTCCTGCTGGGCAGCGTGCGCACGGCCTGCATCTCCCTGGCGGCCATCCCGCTTTCCTTGCTGACGGCGGTGATCGCCCTGGAAAAACTGGGCATCACAATCAACACCATCACGCTCGGCGGACTGGTGATCGCGCTGGGCGAAGTGGTGGACGATTCGATCATCGATGTAGAGAACATCTTTCGGCGACTGCGGGAGAACCGGAGCCAGCCGGAACCGCGTCCGGTGATGCCCGTGATCCTCGAGGCGTCGCTGGAGGTGCGCCGGGTGGTGGTGTTCGCCACGTTCATCGTCACCCTCGTCTTTCTCCCCGTGCTGCTGCTCACCGGCCTGCAGGGCAGCTTCTTCTCGCCGCTCGCGCTGAGTTATATCCTCGCCATTCTCGCCTCCCTGCTCGTGGCGCTCACGGTTACGCCGGCACTGGCCTACCTGTTGTTCGATAAAGGCGCCCGGCGTCCCGAGGAGCCGCCCTTGCAGCGCTGGCTCAAAGCCGCCTACGGGAGGGCATTGGGATTTGTCATGCGCCGGCCGCGCACGTTGATGGTCGCCGTGGCCTTGGTCTGCGTCGCGGCGGTAACCCGACTGCCCCACGGCGGCGAGTTTCTGCCGGAGTTTCGCGAAGGACATTTCGTGCTGCAGGTGTTTGCCGCGCCCGGCACTTCCCTGGAGGAGATGTTGCGACTGGGAACGCGAATTTCCGCGGACCTGCTGGCCGACAGCAACCATATCGCCACCGTGGAACAGCAGGTGGGACGGGCGGAACTGGGGGAGGATCCCTGGGGACCGAATCGGAGCGAATTCCATGTGGATTTGCAGCCGATGTCCGCGAAGGAAGAGGCGGGGATGGCGGACGCCATTCGCGAGGTGTTGGGACGCTATCCGGGCATCCAGTATGAAGTGCTCACGTTTCTCGGCGATCGCATCGGCGAAACCATTTCCGGCGAGACGGCACCGGTGGTGGCGAACATCTTCGGCGACGACCTGGAGGTGCTTGACGCCAAGGCCGGCGAGGTCGCGACTGTGCTCCGGGGCATTCCGGGTGCCGTGGATGTGCAGATCAAATCCATGACCGGTGAACCGCGTATGGCCGTGCGCCTGCGCCCGGATCGCCTCACCCAATTCGGATTTCGGCCGGCGGAGGTGATGGAGGCACTGCGGACTTCCTACCAGGGGACGGTGGTGGCGCAGACGCATCGGGCCAATGAAGTCGCGGATGTCGTGGTGGTGCTGGCGCCGGAGGAGCGTCGGGATCCGGAGCGGATTGGCGATTTGCTGCTGCGAAGCGACGGGGGCGCGCTGATTCCGCTGCGAGCGTTGGCCGATGTCTTCCCGACCACCGGCCGGCATTCGATTCTCCACGAGGGAGCGCGCCGGCGCCAGACGGTGACCTGCGGCACGGCCGGACTGGATGTGGCGTCATTTGTGGCGGAAGCCCGACAACGCGTGGCGACGCAGGTGGCTTTGCCTCCCGGGCATTATGTGGAGTTCAGCGGCGCGGCGCGGGCCAAGGAGGCGGCGCAACGGCAGCTTTTGCTGCATTCATCCATCGCGGCCGTGGGCATCCTGATGCTGCTGATCCTCGTGTTCCGCAGCTGGCGCAACCTGCTGTTGGTGCTCGTCAATGCGCCCTTTGCGCTGGTGGGCGGGGTGGTCGCGGTTTGGCTGACAGGCTGGCTGGTGCCGGAAGGAGGCGCGCTCACCATCGGCTCGCTCGTGGGCTTTGTGACTTTGTTTGGGATCACGATGCGAAATTCCATCATGATGATTTCCCACTACGAGCACCTGGTGGGTGTGGAAGGCATGCAGTGGGGCCTGGAGGCGGCGCGGCGCGGCGCGTCCGAGCGCCTGATGCCGATTCTGATGACCGCCACGGTGACCGGGCTGGGCCTGTTGCCCCTGGCCCTGGGGAGTGGCGAGGCTGGGCGCGAAATCGAGGGGCCGATGGCCATTGTCATCCTGGGCGGCCTGACGACCTCCACGGTGCTCAACCTGTTGGTGCTGCCGACGCTGGCCCTGCGCTACGGGAAGTTTGCGACGGTTGCCGCGCGCGGGAGTGGGCCGTGCTCCGGCAACTCCTGCGGACCGGGTGGCGGGTTGCTTTGACGTCCGCGCCGAATGGACGCTTACCAGCTGATGCGAAAGCCGGTGGTCCAGCCCCAACCGTTGTAGGTGTTGACGCCGCCGTTTTTGTCCTGCATGTGGGCGTAATCCACGCCGGTCTGGAACTTGAGCTTCTGGCCGTAGAGATACCAGTTCAGCCCGAGGTACCATTCCTGATAGTTGTTGCCCCTGCCGCTGACGACCTGGTTCTCGTAGCGATTGAGACGCACCGTGTTGTCGTCGGGACTGGAAACATACGTGTATCGGGTCACGACCTGGAAATGATCGGAGAGATTGTAGTAGGGCATGAGCATCGCCCCCCAGAGATCGCCGGCGGTTCCGTAACCGAGGCCGCCGCCCAGGTCCGTGCGCACGCCCCATGCGCCGGCGTCGAGGCTGAAGTTGAGGGAGGCGATTTGTTCCAGCGGCCGGTTGGCGAACAGGGAGCTGGAATCCGTGTTTTCGGGCGCGTTGTAAACGTAATTGAAACGCAGCAGCGCTTCCTTGACTCCCAGCGCCTCGTCGAAGTTGTAGCCCACCGTGCCCAGCCCGAACACACCGCCGGAGACGTTGCCGAATTCGCTGTCGCTCGCGCCGGAAGAGAAGATGCCGGCCTGGTAGACCCACTGGCCGGGTTCGCCCGTGATCGTAAAGCCCGGGGCGTATTCCTCGGTGAACCAGATGTTGTTCGCCAGGTTGTTGCGCTCGAGGGTCAACAGCCTTTTGGACGAGGTCTGGCCGTCCATGGTAAACGCGGCGCTCTGCTTGCCGATGGTGAACTCGTAATTCCTGCTGGGCGCCCAGGCAATGTAGGCGTCGGTCAGGCTCTGGTAGGTCTGGCCCTCCTGCGGATCCAGATCCACCTCCACATGCACGATCCAATCCTGAAAGAATTGCGCCTCGGCTCCCAGCCGGAACCGGCGGATGTTCCAGGCGTTGTAATAGCCTTCGTCGGCGCCCACATACGCGTAGTCCGCCTGGAAGCGGCCCACGAAATCAAAACGCTGAATCACCTTGTTGTCGTCGTTCTGGTACCACTTGGTGTAACCCCAGATCTTGTCGTAGATGGACTTTTGTTTCTCGGGAGCGGCGGCGGCTTCCGGGGGCAGGGTGGACTCGGCGGTGCCCGCCAGTTCGGCTTCCGCCTCGGCCGACGCGGACAACGGTTTTTCCTCGCCGGCGGTGGCGCCGGGAGCGTCGGCCGCGGACAGGGGGGCGGCGCCGAGCACGGTCAGGGCGAGGGCGGCTGTGAGCCGGAAGGATCCTTGAAGGGTGCGCGCTCCGGTGAAGGTGGAATGGATGGGGGTGACGGTTCTGATGCCCTTTTGCATGGGGGTTTTGGATTGTAACATGTGTGTGTCGTCATCCGGCGGGCCGGTTGGTTTGATTGGGTCGAAAAGGCTGTTTTTATGCGCTTTTCCGTGCTCGGGGCCGTCGCAGAGACGTGGGAGCTTGTTACCGTTCTGTTACAGAACAAGGTCTGAAGTGTGACGATTCTGTGACACGAATTGCTGACGCGTGACGGATCAGCGTTGCCTGACATCGGGCGTCTGCCGGTCACCTTTCCCCGCAACGTGGGGCAGGTGCCGGTCTATTACTGCGTCCGAGCTGGTCGCGACCTCTCCCTGAACCTGCCGCTGGTGGTCGGAATCACTATTGGTGTTCAGTGAACCGATTCTGATTCTGATTCAAAAGGTTCAGGTGTTTGGATCGCGAGCTTGGGGTTCGGCGAACTCTCTCCATGAACCTGTTTTCGATCGGGCACGGTCCGCGCTTTGACCCGCGACGAACGTCACACAACCGTAACAATGCCTCCCCCGTTCCGTAACACCATTGCCACATTGTGCAGGCGCACAGAGATGGAATTGATTCCCGAACAAACACTGAAAACAACATGAAGAACATTGCCCCGCTCCTGATTGCCGGATTGCTGGCCGCGACCGGCGCCGCCCCTGCGGTGGCCGGCAACATCACCGCCAAAGGCTCCGACACCCTGGTCATTCTCGCCCAGAAATGGGCTGAGGTTTACATGAGGCAGCATCCCGAGACCAAGATCCAGGTGACCGGCGGCGGTTCGGGCACGGGTTTCGCCGCGTTGCAGAACCAAACGACGGACCTGGCGAACGCCTCCCGGCCGATCAAGCCCAAGGAGAAGGCCGAATGCATCAAGGCGTTCAAAAAGGTGCCGACGGAGTATCAGGTCGCGCTCGACGGGCTGTCGGTGTATGTCAACGAAGCCAACCGGATCGACGAGCTGACCCTGGAACAGCTGGACTTGATCTTCACGGCCAAGATCACCAACTGGAAGGACCTGGGCGGCCAGGACGCGCCCATCACGCTCTACAGCCGCGAGAACAGCTCGGGCACCTACGAATTCTTCAAGGACCACGTTTTGCAGAAGAAGGACTTTGCCGCCACGGCCCAGACCATGCCCGGCACGGCGGCGGTGTTGCAGGCCGTGGCCAAGGACAAGAACGGCATTGGCTATGGCGGCGCGGCCTACGGCGCCGGGGCCAAGCATCTGAAGGTGAAAAAGGACGCCGAATCCCCCGGGGTCGAACCCACGGCGGAGAACATCGCCAACCAGACCTATCCCATCTGGCGTTACCTCTACATCTATGTGAACCCGGACCTGGACAAGGGCGAGATTGCCGCCTACCTGAACTGGATTCGCAGCGATGCCGGGCAGGCCATTGTGCAGGATGTGGGCTATTTCCCGCTGCCCAAGAGCGCCCGCACTGGTTCCTGAAGCGGCATGGGCTCGCGCAGCGCGGTGGGGTTTGGCGCATTGGTGTCGCCTCACCGCCATTTTGTTGAAATATTCGGCGGCCCAGAATTGAGTTTTGATGAGCAGCGCGCGTCAAGCGAACCCCCGGAGTCACGGTTGGATGGGATTGCGCCGCGGCCACCGGGCCCGACCCGGGGAATGGCTGGCGGAGAAGGCCATCCTGCTGGTCGCGCTTTCGGCCATCCTGATGGTGTTCCTCATCTTTCTCTTCGTCGCCCGCGAGTCGCTGCCCATTCTGCTCGGGCGCATGAACAGCAGCGTGGCGCAGGAAGCCCTGACGCAGCAGCAGATGTCCACGCTGCCCCCGGCTGAACTGCGAAAGTACCTGGACCTCACGGCGTCGGAGTTCGAGTCAATGGACGCCGAAACGATCCAGTTGCTGATGGACGTGAAGCTCGAGGAGCTGGCCAGCGCGCCCGAGGACAAGGATGCGGCGGCCAACACGGTTTCCTGGCGCTACCTGCTGCTCCCGCATCAGTGGACCGGCTATGACAAACCGGAGTTCATCTGGCAGCCCGTCTCGACCATCCACAAGTACAACATCATCCCGTTGTTCATCGGCAGCCTCAAGGCGACGCTGGTGGCACTGCTGTTCGCCGTGCCGCTGTCGCTGGCCGCGGCGGTCTATGTGTCGCAACTGGCGGCCCCCCGCACGAGGGAACTGCTGAAGCCCGCCATTGAGATGCTGGCCGGGATCCCGTCGGTGGTGCTGGGCTTCTTCGCGCTGATCGTGCTGGCGACCGTGCTCCAGCAGGTCTTCAACTATTCCTCCCGGCTCAACGCCTTCGTGGCCGGCATCGCGCTGGGCTTCGCCATCATTCCCGTGGTGTTTTCCATTGCCGAGGATGCGCTGACCAGTGTGCCGCGCAGTTACACCCAGGCGGCCCTGGCGCTTGGGGCGTCGAAGTGGCAGGCGGCCTGGAAGGTGGTGCTGCCCGCCGCCATCCCCGGCGTGTTTGCCGCGGTGGTGCTCGGGTTCGGCCGGGCCATCGGCGAGACCATGATCGTGCTCATGGCCAGCGGCAACGCCAGCATCGTTTCCTGGAACATCTTCGAGTCCACCCGCACCATCACGGCCACCATCGCCGCCGAACTCGCCGAAACCGTGGTGGGGGGGCATCACTACCGGATG
>JALOTU010000138.1 GCA_025457725.1 Verrucomicrobiota bacterium | reverse complement strand
TGGAACAGCGCGCTCACGTCGGGATACTTCATCCGGTACTCCGCGGTGATGCCGGGGTTGCCATGGCACTTGGCGCAGGTGCGCTCAAGGTTCATCTTGAAGGTCGGGGAATTGGGGTTGCGGCTCGACAACATATCGTGCTTGCCATGACAGTCGGTGCAGGAGGCCGCCGCCGAGGATCCCATGAGGCGGCTCATCCCATGTATGCTCGCGGCATATTCCTCGGACTCCGAGGAGTGGCAGGCGGCGCAATTGACCGGGGCGGCGGGAATCCCGTTGTCCGGATGCTCCTCGGTGAGATCGGTGTGACAACTCGCGCAGGTGTTGC
The DNA here is from genome assembly GCA_025457725.1 of Verrucomicrobiota bacterium. GTDB lineage: Bacteria > Verrucomicrobiota > Verrucomicrobiia > Limisphaerales > DSYF01 > JALOTU01. The sequence continues at coordinate 6,195 of JALOTU010000138.1, read as the reverse complement.
TCCGGTGAACCGAGGAGAGCAACAATTCCTCGTCCACAAACAGCGGCTTGACCGTGCCATCCGGCAGATCCTTGGTCAGATCCTCCATCGAATGACACTCGAGGCACTTGTCATTGGGAATGGGCTCCCCCGCCCCCAACGCCTCACACGCCCCCGACATCAGGCCGGCGAACAACAGGACCAGAAAGCAACTCCCAATCGCACGCCGTACCGGGACCGCCCGGGCCGAACCCCCGAACACCCGGCAAGGCACCATGTAGATTTCCATGCCCATAGTGAAGATTGGTATTCATCCACCAACCCACACTTATTTTGGTAACTGATGCTCGGATTTTGTTTTTCCTCGAACGGGAGAGGCCAATTCAGGCCGGGGAGGCCGCCAGGCGGTCAACCATCCGCGCCGCCGCGGCAAATCCAAACGTGCCGGTCACAAACGTGGCGGTGCCAAATCCACTGCGGCAGTCCAGCCGCAAATCCGCATCGCGCTCCCTCGTGCCGCACACGGTTCCATCGCTGCGCGGAAACACAGGGGGTTCGCTGGAATACACACAGTCCACGCCAAACGTGTCGGCCCCGCCCGGAAAACCGTGCTCGGCACGCAACAGTCTGCGAACCGATTGCAAAAGCCGATCCCCACCGGACCGGGACAGGTCATCAATTCGGACACGGGTTGGATCCCGTCGTCCCCCGGCACCACCCGCCGTGATGACGGGGATGCCCCGGGCACGGCACATCGCGATGATGAGGCACTTTTCGCGCGGGCTGTCGATGGCGTCGAAGACGTGGTCGAAGGCCGGCTGCAACAACGCTTCGGCGTTGCCCCGGGTCAGGAACGCCTCGATGGGGTGGACCTCGATGTCCGGGTTGATGGCGCGGGCGCGATGCGCCATCACGGCCACCTTGGCCTTCTTCAGTTCACCGTCGAGGGCGTGGATCTGCCGGTTGATGTTGCTGGCGCAGACATCATCCATATCCACCAGGGTCAACCGCCCCACCCCGGACCGGGCCAGGGCTTCCACCGCCCAGGATCCGACCCCGCCCACACCCACCACGCACACATGCGCACGCCGCAGACGCGCCAGCCCTTCCCGGGAGTAAAGCCGCCCGATGCCTCCGAATCTGAGATCAAATGGATCCATGCGCAGCGCACATTACTAACGGCTCCGCCGGCGCAGGAGCAAGACTGCGTGCGCCGGTTCAGCCCACACCGGGTATCGGAGCGCGGGATGTCCCGGCCCGCAGCAAGCCACCACCACCCGGGACACCCGTTGCTGCGGATGACGCGCGTCGTTGGAAATCAAAGGCCCCTGCGCCCCCGGAGGATGGCGCGGTCCGCAAACACCGGAGCGCGGTCCGCCCCGGCGATTGCATTGCTAACCACCGCCGCACCCGGTAATCTTGGCCGATGCCGATTCCGGTTCTGACGGTGGACCAGATGCGAGAGTGGGAACAGGCCACATGGGCAACGGGCACCACCGAACAATCTGTCATTCAACAGGTCGGGCAAAAGCTCGCCCGCCGCCTCCTGACGCTCACCCGTCCGGGCGATTCCATACTGCTCCTGGCCGGCAAGGGGCATAATGGCGAGGACGCCCGCGCCGCCGCCAGACATCTTGCGGACAGATCCGTCCAGACCCTGGATCTCCACCATCCCGCGGAGGACCTTGCCAAGTTGCAGCAGTGCCTCTCGCAACGCCCCAACCTCATCGTGGACGGACTGTTTGGCATCGGACTGGACCGTCCCCTGGACGCAGCCTGGAGCGCCATCGTCCGGGCGGTGAACGATTCGGGCCTGACCGTGTTGTCCGTGGATGTTCCATCGGGACTCCCCGCGGACACGGGGGATCCGGCCGGGGTCGCCATCCAAGCCCACATCACTTTGACCGTTGGCGCCCCCAAAGCAGGCCTCATCCGTCACGCCGCGGCGCCTTACGTGGGGAAACTGGAGGTGGCCACCGATATCGGTTTGATCCCCTGCTACCATCATCCGGACCTGTGGTGGACACTGCCCGGGGACTTTGTGGGATTTCCTCCGCGTCGACCCGCCAATGCCCACAAGGGGTTGCTCGGGCATCTGTCCATTGTGGCGGGCAGTCTCGGATACCAAGGCGCCGCCGTGCTGGCCGCGCGAGGTGCCCAACGGGCGCGGCCGGGCCTGATTACCCTGAACACGCAGGAAATCGTGTTCCCCGTTGCCGCCGCCCAACTTCAAGGCGTGATGGTAACGCCCTGGCAGCCGGCCGCACTGGACCACGGATCCGCCATGCTGATGGGTCCGGGCCTGGCCGGGGAGGGCGCGGAGGATGAGGTCCAGCAGCCGCTCCGGAAACTGTGGAGCAAAGACGGCCTCCAGCCCATCGTGGCCGACGCCACCGCCCTGAACTGGCTTCCCATGGGCATGACCACGCCCAACCAGCTGCGTGTCGTCACACCCCACCCCGGCGAAGCGGCCCGGATGTTGAATGCAAAGCCGGAACACGTGCAGGCGGACCGTCTGTCCGCTTTGCGGAAAATATCGGCCCGGTTTGGCGATTGCTGGGTGATCCTGAAAGGGCAACACACACTGGTGGGACGGAGTTCGGGGGAAGTCTATGTGAACAGCTCGGGCAATGCCGGCATGGCCCAGGGCGGCACCGGGGATGTGCTCGCCGGCTACGTCGCCGGTTTGCTGGCCCAACCGGAATTGGGGAAGGATCCGCTGACGACGCTGCGCTACGCCGTCTGGCAGCACGGTGCCGCGGCGGATCTGCTGGAAGCCACCCGGCCTAACTGGGTGGCGGAAGATCTGGCGGACCGGATCGGACGCGTCTCTCCGTTCGACCTCCAGCTCTAATTCCCCTGGAAATTTGCTTTCTAAGCCAAAACCCGTTTGTTATTCACTGACGCCTATGCGGGCCATCCCACGCATCATCTTAATCTGCCTCATTTGTTGCAGCATCCACCCGAACGCATGGGCCGCTACCTACTCTCTCGAGGAGGGCGGCACGATCATCGGCGACCCCCTCATGTCCACCGCCAGCGACGCCGGTGTGAAGATCCGCATGGCGGACGGGAGCTACACAAACGTCTCGTGGGGCGCGTTCTCGCAGAAGGATCTGAAGGCATTCTCCAAGGACGAAAAGCTCACGGAATTCGTCGAGCCCTTCATCATCATCACCGCCGAGGACAAAGCCCGCATGACCGAGGTGGACATCACCGAGCCCCTTCGGCTCTCCCATCCGCCAAAAGGGTCACTGGTCGGTTCCCTGTTCCAATCGGGCCCCGGCTGGCTGCTCGTGCTTCTCTTCATCGCCGCCAATGTCTACGCCGGCTACGAAATCGCCATCTTCCGCGCCCGCAACCACTGGCTGGTCGCCGGTCTGGCCGCCGTTCCCGTGCTGGGCACCATCAGCAACATCATCTGGCTGTCCCTGCCCACCTACATCGAGCGGGAACCGGAACCCACCCAGGAGGAACTGGCCGAGATCGAGGCGGCACAACCCGAATTCAAGGTGCCCCTGGCCGGGGAAGTCGCGGCCGCACACGAGGCGGCACTGGCGGCCGTGGAAGGCCGGGAAGCCGGGGTGCCCAAGGACGAGGTGTTTCCCCGGGGCAAATTCACCTTCAACAAACGCTTCTTCGAAACCCGCTTTGCGGATTTCTTCGGCGCCATCCGTCGGGGGGAAAAGAAGTTCAACTATATCGTTTTCAAAACACCCAAGGCCACCATCGTGGCGGACCGCATCACGCGCGCCTCGGCGACCGAAATTCATGTCAATGCCGTCAGCGGGGGGACAGGCGAGGTCAGCGTCGCCTTCGCCATCCTCCAGGAAGTGCGCCTGACCGCCAAAGCCTGAGCTGGAAAGCGGACGGAGGGTCCGTGCTGATCATCCCACACCACCTTGGCGAAGAGTCGAAGCGAGCCTATGAAATACCGCACCATCCTACTCTTCGGCGCCCCGGGCTCCGGCAAGGGCACCCAGGGCAAAATCCTGGGCACGGTGCCGCACTTCTTCCATTGCGCCTGCGGGGATGTGTTCCGCAATCTCAAACCCGAAACCCCGCTCGGCAGGGTCTTCGTGAAATACTCCGCCGAGGGCAAGCTGGTGCCCGACGACTTCACCGTTCAACTGTGGGAGGAGTCCATTCAGGCCAATACCCGCTCCGGCCGCTTCCACCCGAAATCCGACATCCTGGTGCTCGACGGTATCCCCCGCAACGTGCACCAGGCCCGGATGCTCAAGGAAACCCTCGATGTGCGGGCCATGTTCTGGTTGCAGGCCAAACAGTTCGACCACCTGGTCAGCCGCCTGCAACGCCGCGCCCTCAAGGAAAACCGGCTGGATGACCTGAACATCGACGTGATCCGTGAACGGCTGGAAACCTACGAAAAGGAGACCCGGCCGGTGGTGGACTTTTACGGCAAGAAGCTGGTTCGGAAAGTTGACGCCGACCAACTGCCCTTGGAGGTCTGCTACACCATCATGGGACATATCAAACGGCTCGGGCTGCTCCCTCCGGCCTGATCCCCATGGCCCGACTCCGTCTCGTCTTCCTGGGCACCCCCGACCTCGCGGCGACGTGTCTCGCCAGGCTTTTGCAAGTCCCGGACTTCGAAGTCCTCGCCGCCGTCTCCCAACCCGACCGGCCGCAGGGCCGCGGCCTGCACCTGCACCCGACCCCGGTCAAACTCACCGCCCTCAACGCCGGACTAACGGTGTTGCAACCCCTCAAGGCAAGTGATCCGGAGTTCCTGCAAACCCTGCGCCGCCTGCAACCCGACCTCATCGCCGTGGCCGCCTACGGGCAGATCCTGCCCCGGGAACTGCTCGACCTCCCCCGCCACGGCTGCCTGAACGTCCACACCTCGCTCCTGCCCCGCTACCGGGGCGCCGCACCCATCCAATGGGCCATCCTGAATGGCGACCCCGAAACAGGGGTGACGATCATGAGGATAGTACCCGCTCTGGATGCCGGCGACATCCTCAGCCAGGCCGGCACCGTCATCACGGACCAGGACGATGCCCGGACCCTCCACGACCGGCTCGCCCAACTGGGAGCCGATCTGCTGGTGAGAACCATTCCCGATTACGTCAACGGCTTGATCCAGCCGAAACCCCAGCCGGCTGAAGGCGTGGTGCACGCGCGGAAAATCACCCGGGAAGATGGGCGGGTGGATTGGACCCGGCCAGCCGTCGCGATCTGGAACCAGGTCCGCGGCCTGACTCCCTGGCCCGGAGCGTTCACCCATCTGCCCGCGCCGCCTCCGCCCACGTTGCTCAAGCTGTGGAAGGCCAGGCCGGACGTCGCCTCCGGCCAACCCGGCACCGTGCTGCAAGCCGACAAGGACGGCCTCGTGGTGGCGTGCGGCGTCGGCTCCCTCCGCCTCCTCGAAGTGCAAACCGAAGGCAAGCGACGCCTGACCGCGCAGGAGTTTCTCGCCGGCCACCCCCTCACCCCCGGCTGCCTCCTGCCCTCAACCTCCCCCGACCCCCTGCTCCCATGAGCGAAGCAAATCGTAACGACGGTCCATGACCGTCGCACGATCAAGCATTTCAATCCGCATCCCGCTCTCGCGAGCGGGGCGACTGCGTCCCTTTCAACTTGCAGGGCTGCACACCTGTATTACCAGTTGAGCGCAAACCCCGCCAGTATAGGTTGCAACTTCGGGCACTTCGGCTGTCAAAGAACGAAGGAAAGAGCAATGTTTGAGGCACCACCACCCGCGAGCGCGAAACCCCCGTGAGTTGGCCGGCACAATGGGTTCGCGGAGGAGTCTTCACAGGATCAGTGATTTAGTCAGATCGATGGGTTTATCCACCCCATGATGTTCGCTTCGCTGCACTGCATTCGCATCGAGGTGATAGAATCGCAGGGAGTCTTCATCGTGCTTGATCTCCCGCAGAAGTCGGGCCTCCAGCTGCACCCGCTCCGTCCTACCCACCTGACCCTCGAAGACGGACTTCTGCACGCGGACGCCATAATCCTGGCATCCCTTCGATGCCACGCAGTTCATCCATCCGGGACCTCTCGGCAGGGATTTCGAACCGCTCCAGTGCCTGGATCTGCCGGGCAATGGCGTCGGTGGCGGCGGCGATTTGGGATTTGAGATCTGGCATTTCAGATTGGCGGGGCACTTGGCCTTGTTCGCCCGGCGCAACTTCAGCGTGAGCATCGAGCGCGTTTCCCCGGCCGAGCCGCGCGCAATGTAGAGAA
>JALOTU010000137.1 GCA_025457725.1 Verrucomicrobiota bacterium | reverse complement strand
CATGGCTCCCCTTTTTACGCGGCGTTCACCCGACCCGCCTTCAGTCCGACTGGCTCCTCGGACCGGGCGATCACAGCTTCCACCAGCACCCGGGTGGGATGATTCAACGCGAGGCTCAGGCTCTCCTGCAATGGAACCCAGCGGTAGGTTTGCGCCTCCTCGTTGAGTCTCACCTCGTCCGACCCGGCAACCCGGCAGGTGTAGTTCAGGAGTATGAAGTGCGCCTCGCGGTAAAACTCGCGTGAGCCAATGCAGTCCTGCACAAGCTCGAACCGGATCCCGGCCACCTCCAGCCCGGTCTCCTCCCTGATCTCCCGCCGGAGCGCGTCCTCGCTCGGCTCGCCCCACCTGATCTTGCCGCCCGGGATTCCCCAACGATTGGACCACTTGTGCGTGCGCACCATCAGGACTTCACCCGCCTGGTTGAAGACCAGCGCGCCGACTGTGGCAATAGGCGGCTGAGTCCCATGACGTTTGGCATCCGCCGAAGGCAGGCACATGTCGTGTTCGGCCAGCACCTCCTGCAATTCACCCAGATGCTCAACGATCAGGTCGGGGCGCGCAGCCCGCAACTGATCCACCGTGTTGTAGCCGGTCAGCACGGCGCAGGAGTGAATGCCGCCATGTTTGGCCGCTTCGATGTCGTGCTGCATGTCCCCGATGAACAGGGTCTCGCGGGGACCCAACCGGTTTTCACGAAGGATGTCCCCGATCCGGGTGCGCTTGTCCCGCACGCCCACATAGGTCTTCTGGAAGTATGCCCCAAATCCCACAACCTCCGCCTGCACTTCAAAACACCCCTGACTGACCGCGCTCAACACGAACAAGCAAAGGTCGTTGGCCCGACAGAACCGCAGAAAGTCCTCTGCGTGGGGCAACGCCGACACGGAAGACTGCACCTGGCCGAAGCGCCCATGAAACCAGGCTTCCACTGCCGGGAGGGGGATGTGCGGCACGTGCTTGTCGTAGAACAGTGTGAAAGGCAGGCGACACTCGGATCGGAACTCCTCGAGTGTCATTTCCGGTCGGTCCGCCCTGGCCAGCACATGGTTGGTGGCATCCAACACCGCAGGCAGGTCGTCCACCAACGTGCCCGACCAGTCAAAAATGATGTTGTGGATCACCCCGGGAGTCTAACCCGGCCATCCGGCAAGGCAACCGCGCGCTGACGCGTGTGTTGGCTGACCACGCTTGCCCCGCCTGCCGGGAACGGAAATCCGCAAGAGGTCCCAGCACCGCGGACATCCGGCTGTCTACCCTTTGATCCGGGCATAGGCTTCGAGGGCGAGGTTCCGCGCAATGCTGTGGCTGACGATCGGCGCCGGGTAGGTCACGCCGATCTCGACCCCGGCTTGCCGCAGCACCTCGGCAGGCGCCTCACCGGGACGATGCATCCACTTGACGGGCAGAGCCGACAGTTCCGGACACCACTTCCGCACATAGTCGCCATCCGGATCAAACCTCTCACCCTGGCCGGTTGGGTTGAAGACCCTGAAATACGGGGCCGCATCCGCCCCGCAACCGGCAGTCCACTGCCAGCCGAGCGTGTTCTGCGCGAGATCGGCATCCACGAGTGTATCCCAAAACCAGGAGGCTCCCTCCCGCCACGAGATCAGGAGATCTTTCACCAGGAACGAAGCCACCACCATGCGCACTCGATTGTGCATCCAGCCGGTGGCCCACAACTCGCGCATGCCGGCATCCACCAGCGGATACCCGGTTCGCCCCCGCTGCCAGGCATGCAAACCCTCAGGATGAGTGCGCCAGGGAAACTTGGAGAATTCGGCGCGCAACGGCTCGTGCGTGGACTGGGGAAAGTGGAACAGCAGATGATGGGAAAACTCGCGCCAACCCAGCTCGGCCAGAAACTGCGAGTTGCGCCACTGGCCCGACGATACACCCCGAGCCTTCGCGCGCCGCCTCAGCCCGTGCCAGATTTGTCGCACCGAAATCTCCCCGAAGTGCAGGTGCGGCGACAGGCGCGAGGTGCCGAAGAGGTCCGGACGGTTCCGCCGGTCGCCATACTCCGGATACGCCTCCTCCAGAAACCGCCGGCATCGGGCGTCTGCACCGACGCTGCCGGGCTGCCAGGCAGCCCGCAGGCCCTCTGTCCAGGGAGCTTGGGGATCCAGCCCAAGCTCGTCGAGAGCCAGGGTCGCCGGTCGGCTTACCGAGGCGGGAATCCGCTCCGGGGCCGGCAAGGGAGCCGGCGGATCGTCCAGCGAAAGACAATGGCGCCAGAACGGTGTGAATACCCGAAAGGGTTTGCCCGACTTGTTGCGCAGCGTCCAGGGCTCATGCAACAGGGTCGCGCTGAAGCTTTCCGTCTCCACGCCGACGGCCTGAAGCGATTCCTGGATGAGCCGGTCGCGGGTCATGATCGCCGGCTCATAACGACGATTCCAGACCACCGCCGGAGCGCCGGTATCCCGGCAGAGCTGGTGAAGGGTTTGCAGGGTTGGGCCCGAACGAATGATCAGTCTTGATCCCAGGGTCTCGAGATCCCGCTGCAGGGAGATCAGCGATTGATGCAGCCACCAGCGCGAAGCACCGCCCGGCGGCCAGTCGGTGTCCTCATCCGGAGCCCAGATGAACACTGGTAGAACCGGGCTGCCCCGTTGCAGAGCAGCCGCGAGAGCCGGATTGTCGGCAAGCCGCAAATCCTGGCGGAACCAGAGGATCGTGGGTTTCATGGCTTTGGGCAGGACACGGGTAAACCCGGCTCCAAGCATGGTGAATGTTCTTTATTATCAATGGGATGTCAACAGAAGCTGGAAGTCAACTCCTTGGCTTGCAACACAAAGCATTGTGGTGACCCGCCCATGCACACCCGATGTCCGCCTCGAGAAGAGATTCAGATTGCGCTTCCGAACATGGTGCATGAAATTCCCGCCACCTCCCCTCTGTTTTGAAGCAGGGGGTTTAACGGACCCATCAATCAGAAATGAAGACCAATGAAGAAAATCGTTGCTCTGACGGCGCTCGTTGCGCTTGCCTGCACTGCCAACGCGCATTGCGGCAGGTGTGAAGGGGATGCCAAGCCGAAGGTGGAATGCAAGAAATGCAAGGGTTGTGGGGATGACTGCAAACGCAAGTGCCACAAGGCGGATGCAACCGACACGGCCGACCACTGAGGTGCCGATCGTCGTTCCAGCAGGACCCTGGCACCATTCGTGGCAGGGTCCACCTGTCGGCGGGTTGTCCTGGATTGCTGGACGTGAGGCTATATTGGTTGATTGGCGTTTGAGGAGCGATGACTTATATTTCCGCAAAGCACCAAACCGCTGACTACCAGCGCAGTGGAAAGAAACGCTAAGCGACAATTGAACCCAAAACGGATGGAAAGGAGAACAGCATATGAGCTTGGGAATCGAATATGACAAGTGCCTTTCCTTCATCAATTGCCAGATCACACCGGGCCAGGTCCGGCCACGGGAGGGCAGCCCGCCGAAGCGCCTTCGCGCGGTCACCATCTCCCGGGAGTCGGGGAGCGGCGCCCACGCCATCGCCACCCAACTGGCGACAAGGCTGCAGGCCCGGGAAAAGCGCGGCCGAAGGCCCTGGACCGTCTTCGACAAGGATCTGGTGACCCGGGTGCTGGAGGACCATCATTTCCCCGCACGGATGGCCGAGTTTATCCCGGAGGATCGCATGTCCGAACTCCAGGACGCGGTGCAGGAGCTGTTCAATCTGCGGCCACCGTCCTGGACCATTATCCAGCATACGAGCGAAACCATGCTGCGCCTCGTGGAGCTGGGAAACGTCATCCTGATCGGACGGGCGGGCAACATCGTCACCCAAACAAACCCTGAGGTGCTGCACATCCGCCTGGTGGGCTCCGAGGCAACTCGAACCGCGCGGATCGCGGAAGCACGCCAGGTGAGCCAGCGAACCGCACTCCAGGCATTGCGCAGGGAGGATCGTGGCCGGGCGCGCTACGTAAGGAAATACTTCGGGCACGACATCCAGAATCCACTGCTTTACCACGCGACGTTCAACACCGACCTGGTTTCCACGGACAGCGTCGTGAACCTGCTGGAGACGCTCGTGGAAGGGGGACCCCACAGCGAATGATCCCGATCGCCCACCACCGGTCGCATGCCAGGCGGCTTCCGCCGGGCAGGCCCAACAGTGGCTGTGACCGGATGCGGCAATGAGCGGGAAGTACGCTTTCACGCTTCAGAGCGAGGATCGGCAGCGCACGCTGCCTCACAAACTTATCATCGGCTGCCAGGACACGGAAACCACCCGCCATGTTCTGCTCAAGCTCTTCGGTTTCCTTCTGTTCCATCGGGAGCGGCTGCTGATGGAGCCTCGCCTGCACGACGACAACATCCCCTTCCGCCCGGACCTGGTGGAGTTGGATTATCAGCTGCGCCCGCGCCTCTGGGTGGAGTGCGGCGAATGCAGCGTGCAGAAACTCGACAAACTGGCCGTCAAGGTGCCTGAAGCGGAGATCTGGGTGATCAAACGCTCCAAGACGGAGGTGGAGGAGCTGATGGCTGCCATGCGCAAAGGGCGCTTGCGCGAGAACCGTTACCAACTGGCGGCGCTGGATCACGAGATGTTCGACGAGATCCAGGAGAGACTCGGCACCCGCAACGAAATCCTCTGGGTGGGTGCGGGCTTTACACCTCCGCACATGCAGTTCGACTTTAACGGTCTGTGGTACGACGCGGAATTTCATTGCTTCACCTTCTGAATCGCTGCCGCCCCGACCCCACAACCCTCCCACTATCAGCGGGTAAAGCATAAGGCTTTCTTTCTCAACTGCTTGTCTCTTGTGAACAAGTTTCCGGAATTTTTTGAACAGAATCGTTGCTAATTGGTCCGTAGAGCTACAGAATAGGCGCAAGTATTTTACGCGTCAGCCGTTCGCTTCTTGAAGAGGGGCAGTCGGGCGCTTAAGAAGTTTTCCTAAACAAAACCCAGGCAGTTCTGCGCGAGGTTGGCAGGCCGACGGGATTGGCCGCGTGCCTTGGCAGATTGTTGTAACTCGATTAATTGTATGACTTTGGAAGAAGGATTCCCGGCGTTCGGAATCCCGGGCGGACAGATCATAACCGGGCGCATCACCGGGCCCATCCTCTCTGCAGGCCGACAGAAACGGGCAGCATCGTGGTGCAAACTGCAAGCAGCCGCGGCGTACGGGGAATCCGCATTCCTCTCACCCACCCACCCCTTGCGCGCCTGATGTTCGTTCGCAAGAATACAGGACCGATCCGGCAATACCTTTCGTTGCTTGGACTTTGTCTTCTCTCGCACCTGGCCTCGGCCAGCACCAGCGTGGTTCTGGGCTGGGATCCTTCACCCGACGCAAGCGTGATCGGCTATCGCCTCTACATCGGAACCGAACCCGGTGTCTATTCACGGACCATTGAACTTGGCCCCGCCACGCAAGCCGTCGCGTCAGATCTCGCCTGGGAAACCCTTTATTATTTCGCTGTCACGGCCTACGACGAGCAGCTCCGGGAGAGCGACTTCTCCGGATCGATTGCGTATCAGACACCGGCCGCGCCCGTGCAAACCATCGCGCCGCCGGCAATCCAGGAACAACCCCAAGGGCAGTGGGTGGCCAAAGGCCAGGAGGCCAGCGTCCGCGCAAGGTGGACGGGAGACCAGCCTCTCATCTGCCAGTGGTATCGGGGGGATCTGCCTCTCAGCGATGGCCCCCACTTCTCCGGCGTGAATTCGCCCACCTTGAGGATCGCGAATGCGGATGAGTCCAGTGCAGGCATCTATTCGATCGTTTTGTCCAACCCTTCGGGGGCCACCCGCAGCGCTCCCGCCTATGTGCACGTGCTTTGTGAACCTCGCATCGAGAACGTCGTCTCCGTGGGCAATGGCAGCGCCCGCATCACGATCGCCAACGTGGACGGCAGTCCGCTCAATGCGGACCAGGTCTATCGCCTCAAGGTGCTGACCAGCACGAATCCCGCGCCGCAGACCTCCTGGATTCCCCTGACCAACGCGCTGGTGCTCACCAACGGGGAAGTCAAGGTTGAGGACACCCAATACCTTAATTATTCCCAGCGTTACTATCGCACGCTGCTGGCCGGCAGCTCGACCGGCCCGCTTAGGGTCAACACCCCGGAGCACTTGGCGGATGGGACAATCCGGATCGGCATTTCCCGCGCCGACGGCCTGCGGAGCATCACCCCATCCGAATCCGGGCTCATCGCGGTTCAGGCTTCCACCGATCCCTCCGATGCCGCCAGCTGGAGGGGGCTGCGACAAGGCATCCGTTGGGAAACCAGTCGATTGACCATGGATGACGCGGATGCAGTGAATTTTACGAAGCGATTCTACCGGGCGGTCATCCGGAAGGACGACGCCCCCAAACTCCGGATGCACCCACCCAGGTTGACTGGCAAAGGCAGCCTGGAACTGGCCATCAGTCGTGTCGATGGCATGCCCATGGGCAACGGCGACGTCTTTAATTACGAGGTGTTTGTCAAAACCAATTTCTCCGCGAACTCCGAATGGACGCTGCTTACGCACCCGATGACCTACGCCAACGGCTTCCTGAC
>JALOTU010000136.1 GCA_025457725.1 Verrucomicrobiota bacterium | reverse complement strand
ATGCGTTTCCATGCGTAAGCGCTTTTCAACACGGTGCGAATCAGGATGAGATGCGATCTGTCACCCTCGGGCAACAGAGTGCTTCTCTGTCACTCGGCCTGAGCGGGTGCCGTCTCGCCTCCGGACGCTTCCGAGGCGCCCTTGTTCCCGGCTTCGCCCGGACTTTCGGGTTTGGCGGTGCCCGGCTTTTTTTCCTTCTTCGGTTTCTCGCCGGGAGTTCCGACCTTGGGAGTTTTGGCAGCGCCCGGTTTGATGGCGCTGATTTCTTCGTCGCTCAGCTTCCCATCCCCATCCTTGTCATAGGCCTTGAGGTCGCCGTCCTTGTCCGCTCCCAAGTCTTTGCGGAGTGCTGCCATTTCATCGGCGTCGAGGGTGCCATCCCCGTTCTTGTCGTATTTGGCAATCAGCTTGGCCTTTTTGCCGTCGGCTTTCGCAGCCAACACATTCGGGGGCAGGAACAGGCCCAGCAAACAGGCCCCCACCAGCAAGGGATAGATTTGTTTCATGGATTCGCGGCTTTCTGCATGTTGACGGCTGCCCCCTTCGTGCGTGACCCACAGGATCATGTGCCCACGCAGGTGGGCAGAACGCGGTCGCAGCCATACCTTGGAATAGCGCCGGACGCTGATTTTGGGACAGACCGGGTCGGGCCATTCCCATGTGCGGCTGGGTTGGGCATCCTCAAGAGTAGGATTTCTGCATGTCCACGTGCGCCTCCCGGATCAAGCGCTGGCGCGGCTTGGTCGAGGCGATGGCCGCTTGCAGCGCCGCCTCGTAGGCTGCGGCATCGAGCGGGAGAGTGACGGCCTCCTGCTTCCAGCCCGAGTAGACCATGGCGTTGGCCAGTTCGACCGATCTCAGGCCCTCCGAGGCGTCCGCCAGCAACGCCGCCCCGTCGAGGATTGCGTCCACGAAATTATTGAGCACTCCGGAGTGGGATGGATTGACCTCGGTCAACGCGAATTCCTGAACCTCCACTGGCGGCATGCCAAACGCGTTGTCGGTGGTTCGGCTGTATTCCCGGATATCCAAGGCGTTGGTGGAAAGGCGCAACACGTCGTTTTCCAGGACCACCAGCGCGCGGGTTCCCGCGATCTCCAACCGGTTGACGCCGGGGGCTTCGCCGGTGGAGGTGGTGAACAGGCAGGTGGCGCCGTTGGGATACTCGCCGTATGCCAGCACACTGTCCTCCACCTCGATGTCGTGATCGTGCCCGAATCGGCAGCAGGCCCGCACCCTGTCGGGCATGCCGCACAGCCACTGCAGCACATCCAGGTTGTGCAGGGCCTGGTTGATCAGCACCCCGCCGCCCTCCCCCTTCCAGGTGGCGCGCCAGTCGCTCAAGCGGTAATACGCCTCGGGCCGGAACCAGTTGGTGATGGTCCATTGCACCCGCTGCAGTTCCCCAAGCATCCCCGCGTCCAGCCAACCCTTGATGCGGCGGTAGTGCGGATGCGTGCGCAGGTTCATCATGATGGCGAAGACCTGTCCGGGCTTTCTGGGAACCGCCAGGAGCCTTTCCCCGTCCAGCTTCGTGGCGGTGAGGGGTTTCTCCATCATCAGGTGCAAGCCATGGCGCAACACCTTTTCGCCCAGGGCCAGATGCAGTGGATGCGGCGTCGCGACGATGACCGCGTCCACGGTTCCGGATCGCAACATCTCCTCCACATCGGCGAAGTAGGTTACCCCGTCCGGCAGCCGGTCTTTGGGCGCCCGCAGGTCACTTACGGCTTTGAGCGTGCCGCGCCGGATCTTGCCGGCGGCAAGATTGCCCATGTGCACCTTGCCAATGTTGCCCAGTCCAATGATTCCAAATTGTAACATGAGGTCGTCGGGTGTTGTCTGACTTCGATTTCAATTCCGCGGAACGCTCACAGGAGCGAGGAGATCTTCACCCAGGTCGTGTATCCCAGGCCCGCCACAACCACCAGGATGCAAAGGCTCATCGCCGCATTGGCCAGGAACCGACGCAAACCCGTGGGGGTTTCATCGCCCAAATAGGCACGGTTGTTGTTCATCATCAGCCATCCCACATAGGCAATGGGCAGGAGGAAGGCGCAAATAGCGGAGGTAATCAGCCCGATATACATTCCATAAACATGCCAGAAAAAGACGCCCAGCGCCGCCGGGGTCGTGATCAAGCAGGCCAGTCGGTACCGCATGCTCCCAATGGCAAACCCGAACACCTCGGCACAGGCAAACCCACAGCAAAGCATGTGCATGATCAGCGCATTGGTGGTCATGCCCAGGATGCCGATGCAGAAGACCAGGCGTCCCAACGAGTCTCCAAAACCGCTCGAGGCAAACACTTTGGCCGCCGCCACCGGCCGGATCAGGTCGGCCCGCTCACGCATCAGCACCGCGATACGCTGCTGCGCGGCCTCGGGAACGGCGGCCGCTGGCACGGCGGCCTGGAGCAGGACCCGGGCTTTGTCCAGTTCCCGTTCCGCCTCACGATACTTCGCGCCCGACGCGGCGAATTGCTGATCCGCCTCCGCAAGCTGACCGGCCTCCGCAGCCAGGTGGCGTGCCGCAGTCAGGTGGTCATCCAGCTGGGTGCGAACGGACGGCTGGGTCACCGTTGCCGTCATGGCCTGGACGGACAGCAGTTTGGCCTGGACCTCCAGCGGTTTGGCCTGGGGATAAAGTCCGCTGGCACAGGCGATCGTGATCAGGCTCACCACAATGATGTAAGGGATCACCAGGCCCAACACGATGTCGTAACGCGAGAGGGTGCGGTGAGCCTTGCCCCAGTGCCTTCGCAGCAGCGTGTATCCGTACACAAAGGTCATGTTGATGCCAATGGCCGCCCCGAACGCCCCCATCAAGGTGGTCAACCCGCTCATGTCGGTCGGGAACGAATGGGGAACAAAACCCAATGCCGCGCCCACCCAGTCGATACGCCCTTTGAGCGTCGACCCCAACACCACCAACCCGAAGCAGACCACGATGGCGGCCACCAGTCCCTTCAGAAGTGCTTCCACCCCCCGAATAAATGGTCCGCCTTTGCTGTAGTTCCAGGCGGTGGTGGCGACCGCGGCATACATCAACAGGGCAAAGACAAACAGATAACCCTGATGGGAAGCCGTGCCCTTGGCGGTCACTTCAAATCCAGTGGCAACGATCACCACATCCTCCAGCATGCCCGCTCCGATGGGATACTGGGCCAGGCCCCAGATAATGCTCGAGGCGATCGCCGCCAGTGCCCACAGCAGCGCCACCGCCTTGCTCAAGTGCTTGCGCATGGCCACATAGGGCCGCTCTTCGGTGCTCAGCGTCTGGTAGGACAACGCAAAGAGCATGATGCAGCCAATGATCATGGATATTGGTTGCACCCACAGATACTCGTAGCCGAAGTTGGCTCCGATCGCCAGCGAGGCGACAGCGCTTCCCCCCCCAAGTGTCATCGCACCCTGCAGAAATCCCGGCCCGCTCAGTCCAAGATACCCGAACAGACGGGGAAGAAACGGTCTGACCTCCAATGCCCGGATCTGGTCCGCACTGTCCGCCTTGGCTTTGTCCGTGGTCATGTGTGTCAGGTGTCTGGCGATGTCACTGGCCGGCGGCTCCAGTTGCTGCGGGTCCGCCGTCGGAGACCCAACCGCGAACGCGGTTAGCGTCGATCCGTCGTGTAGTAAGGTCCCAGTTCATGCAGAAGCGTTTGCCGCAGCTCGTCGAATTCCAGCCGGCCGGCCTGCCGAAAAACCACGCGCCCGCCCGGGGCCACCACCAGCGTGTAGGGAATCGGGCCCGGCCATTCCGGGTCCAACGCGGCGGCCAGGGCGTCCACTTTGGCCCCGGTGAAAATGAAGTTTGTGCTGGTGCGACCCTCCTTCCTCAACAGACGTTGAAGCCGGTTGGAGGGCACCGCGTGCTGCTTCTCCAAAAAGGCGCGTGCCTTGGGCTCGTCTTTGGGGTCGTCGATGCTGATGGTGATCAGTTCAAAATCACGATTCGCCAGCCAACGGCTCAGTTGGGTAAGCTCGGGAAACTCTTGGACACAGGGAGCGCACCAGGTGGCCCAGACGTTGATGAGGCGAAGTCGATCGGAGTCGTTTCGCGCCAGTTCTTTAACTCCGTCCGCATCGATCGCTTCCAGAGTCACCTCGCGGTCGACCAGCCGTTGATCCACAGCCCGCACCTCTTCCCGCAGGGAAAGCCACTTGGTCGAGCACCCCATGGGCCGGGTCTCCGGCACCGGCACGGATCGACCTGCCAACAGGGCTTCCACGGCGAGGCGGGCGTCGGCGGTTTGCACGGTCGCCGGATCCGGAAATCGCGAATCATCAAAGCGTCCCTTGTAATGAAGCCGGCGATCGCCATCGAAAATGAAGACATGAGGGGTGGCCAGACACCCGTAGGCTTTGGCCGTGGTCTGCGTTTCCCCGTCGTAAAGGTAGGGAAAGGTGAACCCCCGGGCCTCGGCATAGAGCTTCATCTCCTCGAAGCTGTCGTTGTAGTTGCTGTAGCCCAGTTCATCGAGGCGCACCGCTTCCGGATGGTTGGGGCTGATGGCCACCACCGCCACCCCCTCGGCCTTGGTGTCGGCAATCAGCTGCTCCAAGCGGCCCTCCACCGCGTGGGAGTAGGGACAGTGGTTGGAAAGGAAAATAACCATCAATACGCGCGCGGACTCGAAATCCGACAGCGCGTAAGTTCGACCGTCGACGCCCGGCAGGGAGAAGTCCGGAGCCGGATCCCCTATGCGCAACTCCCGCGCGTCGGGAGGCAATCCGTTTTTCACCGACGGTGAAACCCGGGCCCCTGAAGGCTCTGCGGCAGCGACCCCGCTCGCCGCCAGCCAGGCCGGGAGAATCAAGTGATGCCATCGAATTGTCATGATGCTGATTGTGATTGGTCTCTGTCGCTGCGACAGGAAATCGCCGGATGACCGACCCGACCCGCGCCTTGCCGAATTCCTGGATGGGACTCGGAGGCGGTCATAACCTGCGCGACTCGGTCCGGGGGCCTGATTGCCTGGAAGCACCGGCTGCAATACAGGCGGCCGAGTCCGGATTGTTGCGTTGACAGGTGAATAGCCAACCGTGACAGAATTCGGACAATTCCGGACAAAGCGCACCGATGACAGGCGCCTCAGGATGTGATTCGAGTCGAGGTGAAGGCGACCCGCCAGCCCTCCGACGAGGGGCGTTCCCATGCATTGGGTCCATCTCGCTGCCGGGGTCCGATGATTTCTGTCCTAATTTCTGTGCCGGGTGCTATGAACCTGCATAGACACCCATTTAGTGCCAGGACTCGGGCTCCTCGGGATTTCCGGGTCTTGTCCGGTGTGGGCCGTTGATAGCAATGGCTCTTGGTTGGCGTGAGCCAGCCAACTCAACAATGATGGCCGGAGGCGCTGCCCTGGGTGTCCAGGAATGGAAAGACGTATGAAGACAAGCAAGACTCAGAGCCAGCGTCCCCAAAGCCCGCAACCCCCTCCGACTCAAACCCAACGAAAGGCATCCGATATGAAGATCCGCACCCTGTTCCTCAGTGCCCTGACATCAGTCCTGGTGTTGTGGCTCTACCAACCCTCCGCCTCCGCGCAGCGCACGCTGACTGGCACCAATTACACTGAAAGCTTCGACGGCATCGCCGGCGGTCTCCCCACCGGCTGGACCTGTCGCTTCAATGCCTCCGCCGCGGAAGTGGGGGACGAGCTTCCCTTCACAAACGGCATCACGACCTGGAGCGGAGCCACCATCGGGCTCCCCTACAACATGGCCTCGGTCTTTAACATCGACCCCGGCACGTCGCTTCCCTTCTCGGCAGGCACCGACGCCACCGCCCAGAATAATGCCACCAACCGCGCGCCGGGACAGCGACTCTCCAGCGGGACAGACGGTGAAACCACCTGGACCTTGCAGATTGCCAATACGCTTGGCCTGGCCGACTTCGTCGTTTCCATGGATCTGCTCTGTCTGACCACCAACAGCCGGACGGGGACCTGGACGGTGGATTATGCGGTCGGCAATGCCCCCGTCAGTTTTACTCCTTTGGGCTACCTTGGCGACATCATCATTGATGGAACCAATGCCTTTGGGGCAACCAACAGCGGCGCGCTGGTCATTCCGGCCGACGCCAACAATCAGGGCCAGAACCTCTGGATTCGGCTGGCCTTGCTCACGGACACCGCCCCGAGCGGAGGCCGGGACACGTACGGCATTGACAACTTTGTTCTCAATTACACCGGAGGCGTGATGAACACAGACCCGCCCACTGTCACAACCCAGCCGCAGAGCATCACCAACAGTGCCGGGACCACGGCGCTCTTTGTTGTGGAAGCTGACGGCGCGCCTGTCCTGGCCTACCAGTGGCGCAAGAACGGCAACGACATTCCGGGGGAGAACCTCGCCAACCTGACCCTCAATGAGGTCGTCACCGCCGATGCCGGCGATTATGATGTGGTCATCACGAACAATTACGGCGCGAAAACCAGCCAGGTGGCAACCTTGACCGTGGTGGCCGACCCGGGACTGAACGGGACCTTGGCCAGCCTGACGAACATGCCGGGCGATGCCATTCGAATCACCACCTCCGTTGCCGGGACGCTGCCCA
>JALOTU010000135.1 GCA_025457725.1 Verrucomicrobiota bacterium | reverse complement strand
CGCCTTCGGTGTGCCGTTCATTGCCAATCCCGATTTGCCGGAACGCTTTCGCCGCAACGCGCCGCTGAACCCGCCGGACCAGAAGACATTCTACGCCCCAGGTCCGAAGGGCTACACGGATTATCCCGCGCTTGGCGGCAATGGATGATGGGCAGTCGCGCGATGGCGACATCACGCAAAGAAAAAAGGGCTGCAGTTATGAGTTCGTGCCGCTGGAGCAGGTGACCGAGAAACACTTCCACCGCCAGTTCGATCTGGACGTGCTGGGATTGATCCTCACCACTCAGGCCGTGATCCAACAGTCCGGACCTGCCGGCGGCAGCGTGATCAACATCAGTTCCGTGGCGAGCACCGGCGCCCCCGCGACCGGCTCGGTTTACAGTGCCACCAAGGCCGCTGTGGACGCGGTCACCAAATCGCTGGCGAAGGAACCTGGACCGCGCAAGATCCGCGTAAACGCCATCAACCCGGGCACGGTGGAAACGGAAGGGCTGTCCGCGACGGGCATTGCGGAGAGCGACTTTCGAAAAGTGGTTGAATCGCAAACGCCGCTGGGCCGCATCGGTCAGCCGCGGGACATCGCCACCGTGGCAACGTTCCTCGCGTCCGAGGACTCGGGTTGGATTACCGGCGAGACGTTCGTGGTGGCTGGCGGAAGGGGAGGTTCTTGAACCCCTTTTGCCATCTCTTGATCCGGGCTGCAAGGGTGGGTCCGCATCCTCTGGCACGGTCCTTTCGGATTGATGCATTGAGCCGGGGCAAGGGAGCAGCCGATGTGAACCAGGCTACTCGAATTGGCTCACTGTGTTGGTGCGGGCCTGAGGCGGTAGCCGACGCCAGGCTCGGTTACGATCAGTTTCGGCTCGGACGGAATGGGTTCCAGCTTCTCTCTCAGGCGCGCCACATACACGCGGAGGTAATGCGTCTGTTCGACCGCAGCAACCCCCCAGACTTCCCGCAGGAGTTGGCGATGCGTCAGCACCTTGCCGGCGTGTCGCACCAACAGGCGCAATAAATTGTATTCGGTCGCCGTCAGCTCGACCTCCCGACCTTTGATCGTCACACGTCGGTTCGCCAGATCCACGACCAGGGAGCCCGACTGAAAGACGCTGTCTTCCTCCTGCTTTGTGGCATGACGCAAAGCGACGCGAAGCCGAGCCAGCAGTTCCGCGGAATTGAACGGTTTGGTCACGTAATCATCGGCGCCTCCATCGAGGGCGGCCACTTTGCCCGCTTCGTCGTCTTGCACCGAAAGAATTACGACAGGCGCACTGCTCCATTCGCGCAGACGTCGGAGCACTTCCTGGCCGGAAACATCAGGTAGTCCGAGATCCAGCATGACAATCGCCGGATGATGCTGCGCCGCGAGCACCAAGCCTTCCTGTCCGGTCGCGGCAGGAAGGACGCGGTAACCATTCGCCTCCAGCGTCACGGCGAGCAGCCGGCGGATCTGTGGCTCGTCATCCACAACCAGCACGAGTGGTTTGAGCGCCTCCGTCATGGTTGGTCTTGCGGCACGGGTGGCATCTTGACTCGGGGCAGCCTCACGGTAAAGCGCGCGCCGCCGTCCGCCCGGTTCTCCAACGACACGTTACCCCCCTGCGCTTCTGCGAATCCCTTCACCAAGGATAGCCCCAGACCCGTTCCCCCGGCAGCGGCCTGGGGACCGCGCTGAAACCGGTCGAACAACCGGGCCGCGCCTTCAGGCGGCAGTCCGGGACCCCGATCGGCCACCTCCAGCACGAGCCAATCGGGTTCCCAACGGGCATGAAACTCGATGGGCGTGCCTTGTTCGGTGTGGGTTGCTGCGTTGCTCAGGAGGTTGACGAGGATTTGCTCGGTCAGAGCCGCATCCAGTCTCACGGGCGCGTGGCCCAACTGGATGTCCACAGTCACAGGTCGAGACGCCAGGGCCCGCCCCAGACTCCCGAGGGCCAACCGAACAATGTCCTGCAGATCGTGCCAGTCGAAATGAGGATGAAGATGGCCCGCTTCAAGCCGTGAAAGGTCGAGCAGATTGCGAACGAGGCGGTTCAACCGGGTCGAAGCCTCGTCGAGCTCGGCGACCAGGCTTTGTTGGGTTGGGGTCAAGGGCCCGGCATCTCGCAGTCCGCTGGACGCGGTCGAGATGGCGGCCAGCGGCGTCCGCAACTCATGCGAAACCGAGTTAAGCAGAGTTTTTCCGAGCCGCTCTGATTCCGCCACCAGGGTTGCGCGGGTTTCCGAGTCACGTAGGCTTTGACGGTCAAGCACGAGCGCCATCTGGCGGGCAAAGGCTTCGAGCAACTCTCGTTGCGCCGGTGGCAACGCGCCGCTGTCGTGAAATCGCAAACTCACCACGCCTGGAACACGGTCACCGGCGATCAAGGGAAGATGCAACCCTTCCGCCGAGTTCAGCGTCTCCGTTTTGTAACCGGCCGGTTGACGGTGTTCAAAGGCCCAGGTGGCGACGCCCAGTTCCTTTTCGGAAAGCGACCATGAGCTGGCAAAGTAAGGCGTTAATGTGCCGCGTGCCTCATCTGGCAGGGAGACAGCAACATCAGCCCGAAACGTGTCGCCCAAGTGCCGCACCAGGACGCCCAGCAATTGCGCCAGCTCACCGGACTCGGCCATGTCGCGCGTCAGCAAATACATCGCAGTCGCCCGCACCTCGCGGGCGCGTTCGGCAAGCTGTTGCGCCCTGAGGCGCGTGGCCAGATGCCCCATGGCCAGCGCCACGACGAAATAGGTGGCGAACAGCATGGTGTCTTCGGCATTGTCGATCCGGAAGGTGAGCTGCGGATCCGTGAAGGCATAGTTCCACAGGAGGGCGGTCAGGGTGGCCGCCAGAAGGGTTGGGCCGCGTCCCACAAAGATCCCCAACAGGACAACGCTCAACAAATAGACGAGCGCCACGGCCTGGTAGCCAATCCAATGCTGCAGGAGGGCATTCAGTGCGGTGGTAACGGTGCAGACACCCACCGCGACCGCGTAGCTGCGCGCATCCGGGATCTTGAGACGCGGTCGGATCGGTCGCCCCGCCAGCGTGCCGCCCTCAGCCCGCACGGCCAGGATATCGATGTTGCCACTCTGGCGAATCAATCGATTCAGGAAGGAGCCGCCGCGAAACAACTCCATCATCCGCCACCCTGCCGGCTTGCCCACCACGATCTGCGTGACGTTTCGTTCGCGCGCGACGCGGAGCAGTCCCTCCACGACATCCTGGTCGCTGGTGGTCACGACCTCTGCTCCCAGTTCGCGGGCCAGGGCCAGATGTTTGGAGAGCCGCTGGTTTTCAGGCTCGCTCATTGCCAGTGGTTGTTCGACATAGAGTGCCGCCCAGGGTGCGCGAAGCTCACCCGACAGCCGGCAAGCCCAGCGAATCAACGAGGCCGAGGTGGGGCTCGCGCTCACCGCCACCAGCAGGCGTTGGCCGGACTTCCAGGGTTCGGCGATGCCGTGCTTGTGCCGGTAGTCCCGCACATCCTGGCCGACATGCTCCGCGGCAAAGCGCAACGCGAGTTCGCGCAGTGCCGAAAGATTTCCTGATCGGAAGAAATTGTCGCGTGCCGTCGCCACCCGTTCCGGCAGATAGACCTTTCCCTCGGCCAAGCGGGTGCGCAGTTCGTCAGGCGGCAGGTCCACCAATTCCAGTTCCGCGTCCGCCAGGGTGGTGTCGGGCACGGTTTCCTGAATGGCGATCCCGGTAATCTGTCGGACTGCCTCGGCCCGGCTTTCGATATGCTGGACATTCAGCGTCGTGAAGACGTCAATGCCGGCGTCGAGCAGCTCGATCACATCCTGATAGCGCTTCTGATGGCGACTGCCTGGCGCATTGGTGTGGGCAAATTCGTCCACCAGCACCAGCTGTGGCTTGCGCGACAGCGTTGCATCGAGATCAAATTCGGTCAATTGAACACCGCGGTAGTCAAGCTGGCGTCGGGGAATGAAAGGCACGCCGTCGGCGAGTGCGTCGGTTTCCCTGCGCCCGTGAGTTTCGATGTATCCTATCACGAGGTCGCGGCCGCTAGCGAGCTCACGGCGCGCGGCCTCGAGCATGGCATAGGTCTTTCCCACGCCCGCGCACATGCCCAGGAAGACCTTGAGTCTTCCGCGCTGCGTGCGTGCGTCCTCGCTTTGGATCGCAGCCAGCAGGGCGTCTGGATTGGGGCGGCCTTCACTCACGGCTTGATCCTAACGAATCCACTGACAGATTCAGCTTCAAAACATTCACCCGCGGTTCGCCCAGAATGCCGAGTTGCGGCGGTTCGATGCTCTGCTCAATAAGGTCCGAAAGCCGTTGCCGTTGTTCAGGCGTGAAGCCTCGGGCCCGGGCCACGCGTTCCATCTGAAACCGGGCGGCCTCCGGGCTGATATCCGGATCCAAGCCGCTGCCCGATGCAAGCAGCAGTTCAGCAGGCACCGGAGCGTCGGCAGGGAGGCGCTCCGCTTGTCTCCAGCGGGCTGCACGGTCTTCCACGGCTTGTCTTAAATCCTTGCTGGTTGGTCCCTTGTTGCTGGCTGCAGAGGGAACAGTGGCAAAGCCCCCGCTGGACGGGCGCGGCCAAAAGTAGGCGGCGTTCGTGAAGTTCTGCGCGATCAACCCGGATCCAACGACCACACCCCTGCGCTCAATCAGGCTGCCGCAGGCTGGTTTGGGGAAACACAGTCGAGCAACGCCAGTCACGGCAAGCGGATAGACGGCACCTGTGAGCAGAGTCAACACGGCGAACAAACGGAGAGCAGGGAGGATGGTCTTCATGCGAGTCCCAGGTGAGTGAGGAGCAGGTCAATCCACTTGATTCCAATGAAGGGTGCAACCAGTCCGCCGAGCCCGTAGATGAGCAGGTTTCGGCGAAGGACGATCGTTGCACCCAGGGGACGGTAACGGACGCCACGCAACGCCAGCGGCACCAGCGCGATGATGATCAGTGCATTGAAGATGACCGCACTCAGAATCGCACTCTGTGGGCTGGCCAACTGCATCAGGTTCAGTTGCGACAATGGGCCTGCCTCGGCACCTTCGCGCGCGTAGAGCCCGGCGAACATGGCCGGCAGAATGGCGAAGTATTTCGCCACGTCGTTGGCGATGCTGAAAGTGGTCAGAGCGCCCCGGGTCATGAGCAGTTGCTTTCCGATTTCCACGATTTCGATGAGTTTGGTCGGGTTGGAATCGAGGTCGACCATGTTGCCGGCCTCGCGCGCGGCCTGCGTGCCCGTGTTCATGGCGACCCCCACGTCAGCCTGTGCGAGTGCGGGTGCGTCGTTCGTGCCGTCTCCTGTCATGGCCACGAGATGGCCTTCCTCCTGTTCCGCCCGGATGCGCGCCAGCTTGTCCTCTGGCCGCGCCTGCGCCATGAAGTCGTCCACACCCGCTTCGGCCGCGATGGCGGCGGCTGTCAGAGGGTTGTCACCGGTGATCATGACGGTCCGGATGCCCATTCGGCGGAGCTGGACAAATCGCTCCCGGATCCCCCCTTTGACCACGTCGCTGAGCCGGATAACACCGAGGACGCGTTCGCATTCTGCCACCACCAGCGGCGTCCCGCCCTGCGACGACACCTCGTCCACGGTGACGGCAACCGCCTCAGGATAGACACCCCCTCGTGA
This sequence comes from Verrucomicrobiota bacterium, assembly GCA_025457725.1. GTDB lineage: Bacteria > Verrucomicrobiota > Verrucomicrobiia > Limisphaerales > DSYF01 > JALOTU01. Next base: position 6,736 of record JALOTU010000135.1, on the reverse strand, counting down.
TTCAACAAAGGACTGCACGGCAGCGGCTGCGCCCTTCCGGATGGTGCGCTCAGGGCGCCCGTCCCTCGCCGGGAAATCCACTCCACTCATCCGGGTTTGCGCCGCGAAGGGCACAAACCGCGCGTGCGCTGCGGCGACCAACACCACGATGCTGCGGCCTTCGGGCGTTTCATCGGCCAGCGACGCCAGCTGCGCCGCATCCGCGAGTTGTGCGGAGGTTACGCCCGGAGCCGGAAAAAAGGCGGTCGCCATCCGGTTGCCCAGCGTGATGGTGCCGGTCTTGTCGAGAAGAAGCACGTCAATGTCTCCGGCGGCCTCGACCGCACGCCCGCTCGTCGCCATCACGTTGCGCCGGATCAGCCGGTCGATGCCGCTGATGCCGATGGCACTGAGGAGTCCGCCGATCGTCGTGGGGATGAGGCAGACCAGGAGCGATACCAGGACGGTGACCGTCAAGCCCGAACCGCCGGTAAGTTTGGCTGCGGATTCGCTGTAACGAACGAATGCCGGCAGGGTGAACACCGCCAGGGTGAAGGCGGTCGTCAATCCCAGGAGGAGCAGTCCCAAAGCAATTTCGTTGGGCGTCTTCTGTCGCTGTGCCCCTTCAACCATCGAGATCATGCGGTCGAGAAAAGTGTTCCCCTTTTCCGATGTGACACGGACCACGATGCGGTCGCTGATGACGCGGGTGCCGCCGGTGACGGCGCTGCGGTCCCCGCCACTTTCGCGGATCACGGGCGCGCTCTCGCCGGTGATGGCCGATTCGTCCACCGTTGCAATCCCCTCAATCACTTCACCGTCTGCAGGAACGATGTCATTGGCTTCGCACACCACCCTGTCGCCGCGCTGCAGCTCCGCGGCGGGGACACGCTCCTCGCCGCCATTGCGCAGTCGTCTGGCCATGGTCTGAGTGCGCGCCTTCTTGAGACTCTCGGCCTGCGCCTTGCCGCGACCTTCCGCGAGCGCCTCGGCGAAACCCGCGAACAGCACGGTAAACCAAAGCCAGAGGGTGACCTGCAGGTCGAATCCAGACCCGTGGCCCGCAACCCAGTTCCGTGCCGTCGCCAGGGTGCACACCGCAGCGCCGACCTCGGTGACGAACATGACGGGGTTTTTCCACTGAACGCGTGGGTCGAGCTTTCGGCAGGCTGACCATGCCGCAGGCTTGAGCAACTTCGGATCAAAGAGGGAAGACGAAGGTTTCATGGTCGTGAGCCGAGAAGGAGGGGTCAGAAGACCCGAGCCTGGAGCATGAGCAGATGTTCAACAATCGGCCCAAGCGCCAGCGCCGGCAGAAACGTGAGGGCACCCACAAGCGTCACCACCCCGATCAGCAGGAAGACGAACAGCGGACCATCGGTCGGAAACGTCCCGCTGGAGGCGGGAACGGTCTTCTTGCGGGCCATCCCGCCCGCCAGCGCGAGAACGGGCACAATGACCGCAAATCGCCCCACCAACATGCACAGGCCACCCAGCAGATCGTAGAATCGCGTGGCGGCGTTGAGCCCGGAAAATGCCGAGCCATTGTTGTTAGCCATTGAAGCGAATGCATAAAGCACCTCACTCAACCCGTGTGGCCCGGCATTGTTCAGGCCCTCTGTGCCCGCGGGAATCAGCACGGCAACAGCCGAACCTGCAAGGACCACCACGCATGGCGCCAACACTGCGCTGATGGAGAGCTTCACCTCGCGTGCCTCAATCTTCTTGCCGAGATACTCCGGCGTTCGCCCGACCATCAGACCGGCGAGAAAGACAGCAAGGACGACAAACATCAGCATTCCGTAGAGTCCTGCGCCCACACCGCCAAAGACCACCTCACCCTGCAGGATGTTGAACAGCGCCACCGCTCCACCCAGAGGCGAGAAGCTGTCGTGCATTGCGTTCACGGAGCCATTGGACGCGCCCGTTGTGGCGGTGGCCCAGAGCACCGAGTTGGCGATGCCGAAACGGGTTTCCTTGCCTTCGAGGTTCGGCAGTCCTGCAATGGCCGTGTTCGGTTGATGCTCGGCCCACAGGGCCACACCCAATCCGGCCAACAACAGGAGCATCATCGCAGACCAGATCGCCCAGCCATGGCGCCGGGCGCCAACCAGTCGCCCATAAGCAAGACACAGCGACGAAGGAATGAGGAGGATGGCAAGCATCTCCAAAAAGTTCGTCAATGGCGTCGGATTCTCGAACGGATGCGCCGAGTTCGTGCCAAAGAATCCGCCACCGTTGGTGCCGAGCTGCTTGATGGCGATTTGTGACGCCGCCGGGCCAAGCGGAATGACCTGTTCCGCGTGCTCCAGGGTTGTTGCGTGTGCATAGGGGTCAAGGCTTTGGACCACCCCCTGGGCTGCGAGCACGACTGCCAACACGAGCGACAATGGAAGGAGCACATAGAGCGTCGTGCGCACCAGATCCACCCAGAAGTTCCCTATCGTCGGGGCAGACTTCCGCGCGAAACCGCGGGTCAACGCCAGCAACACCGCGACGCCAGTCGCCGCGCTGACGAAATTCTGCACCGTGAGCCCCAGCATCTGAGTGAAGTAACTCATGGTCGCCTCCCCAGAGTAAGCCTGCCAGTTGGTGTTGGTGGCGAAGCTGATGGCGGTGTTCAAAGCGAGATGCCACGATGGGGCGGGAAGATCCTGCGGATTGAGCGGCAACCACCCCTGCAACATTTGAAGGAGGAACAGGACGACCAGTCCAATTGCGTTGAACCACAGCAGCGAGGCGGCATACTGGGGCCATCGCATCTCCTGGTCGGGGCTCACACCTCCGCAGGAATAACAGGCCCGTTCGACCGGGCCCAGGAGCCGCGCAAGCGGATGCCTTTCGCCACTCAGCGCCCGTGCCAGGTAGGCCCCCAACAGGGGAGTGAGTGATGTCAGAACAGCCAGATACAAGACGACCTGCAACCATTCGCGCCCATTCATGTCGCCACCGTGGGCTGGCTCCTGGAACTGCGGTAATCAAAACACCCGGCAGGGGTGTTAAAAGAATGTAAAAACCCAGCGACGACTCCGGTTGAAGCGCCACTGGCCGCTGCTTCAAGGACTTTGCAAATGGTCATAAGGGGGAGTCGCCACCTGTGGAGAAATTCAGCGACATGTGCACTTTACCAAGCTGAAAATGAGGAGCTTGACGATCACGAACAACGAGCTCATCGCCAGGAAGAGATAGCCATTGGACCGTCCTCCAGTCACTTTGCAAATGGACATAAGGGTGTGATGACTGAGCCCTCGCCGGAGTTGGCCGAGATTGTTCGGCTGCGTTTCTTTGCCGGCGCAAGGTTCAATCCTGCATCATGACGCGCGCCTGGCTGGTGATCAGCGCCGCGGCAGGGTGCGCAATCCGGCGTTCGGCGGTGATGGCGTGGAACTGCACGCGGCATTTCTCGGTTTGGCCGATGGTCCGGAAACCGTAGTGGCTTGACGCGTCCTTCACCGCCACGCTGGGCAGGGCGATGAATCCACGACCTTCGGCGGCCATCACCTTCATCAGCGCCAGGTCTTCGAACTCCGCCACAATCCGTGGCCGGAGGTGTTGCTCGCGAAACCACGTTTCCAGCGCCCGGCGCAGGCAGGTGTTCTCCGTGGGCAGCAAGGCGGGCGCGTCGTGCAGCGATTTGGGGAAATTGCGTTTCAGTCTGGCGGCCAGCCTTTTCTCGGCGCAGAACGTTGTGCCGGTTTCGCCGAGCGAATGGTTGTAGGTCTTGAAGTTGGTGCTGCTGGACGCGGGTTCGTCGGCGAGGACGATGTCGAGCCGGTGCGCTGCCAGTTGGGCGAGCAGGTCCTCCATCTTGCCCTCGCGGCAGATGACGTGTGCGGTCTGAGGCATGGCAAAGACGGGGTTCAGAACTTCATTCGTCACCAGCTTGGGGAAGGAATCCGCCACGCCCACATAAAGCCGCAGCGCCTTCGCGCCGGGACGCTGCTGGACGGCATTCATCAACTCGCGGCCGAGGGCGAAGATCTCCTCGGCGTAGCCGAAGACGACGCGCCCGGTGTCGGTGAGTTTGTTCTTGCGGCCCTCGCGCTGGAACAGTTTTTCGCCGAACGCGGATTCCAGTTCGCGGATCTGCTCGGAGATTGAGGGCTGGGAGACGTGCAGCTTCTCGGCGGCGCGGGCCAGGCTGCCTTCCTTCGCCACGGTCCAGAAGTAACGCAGGTGGTGATAATTGAGCCATTCCATCGTGGCCCGAGGATGCTTCGGATTAACCTAATCGTCCATGCGGAAACGCGTATTAGTCGCCCGCCCCCGCCCCGTCTATGGTTCACCCGTCATGAGCGGCCGGGGATGGGCTCCGGTGAGCCACCCGGCGGCACAAAACAAAAATCGAGAGGCAAAATATGATCTGGATACTCTTTATCGGAACGATGGCGCTCTCCCTCTGGGCGATGTGGCGCGTGAAGTCGGTTTACAATCACCACAACCAAGGCGTCGTGCGTTCAGGCGTCACCGGGGGTCAGGTCGCCGCGGAAATCCTGCGGCGCAGCGGCATTCGCGACGTGCAGATCGCCCACGCGGAAGGTCTGCTGGGCGATCACTACGACCCCATCCACAAGCGGCTCGTGTTGTCCGAGGCGAACTACTTTGGGCGCAGCCCGGCGGCGCTCGGTGTGGCGGCGCATGAGTGCGGGCACGCGATTCAGCACGCGCAGGCGTACAGGCCCTTGCACTGGCGCATGGCGGCCGTGGGCATCACCACTTACGCGAATTACATCGTGATGTTTCTTCCACTGGTGGGGATCTTCACCGGCTTGATAGCGCCGATGACGGGCGCGTTCTTAATGGCGGTGGCCTGGGGGGTGATCATGCTGTTTAATCTGGTGACCTTGCCGGTGGAATTTGATGCGTCGCGCCGCGCCAAAGTGGTGCTGGCCGAATTCGGCTTCATCGCACCCGGGGACGAGGCGACCGGGGTGAGGAAGGTGCTCGATGCCGCGGCGTGGACCTATGTCGCTGCGTTCATCACCTCCCTGGCATTCTTCCTGTGGCATCTGCTGCCGCTCCTCGCCGGCGGAAGGCAGCGCGATTAAACGTCATCGCCATCCCATATGCACAGCCAAACAACCACGCACCCTGGAAACCAAATGAAGCCAAGCCATTCAGCCCTCCTGCGCCCCGGGGAGAAGATTCACGCGATTCACCGCCGGCACTTCGAGAAAGATGCCCGGCGCCACTTCGTGGGTGAGGTCGAAAGCTACGAGCACGGACTCGCCCGGGCTTCAGGTTACGTGTTCGTCGTGGACGACCTCAACAAGCACATGTTTGTGAAACGACCTGACCGCCGCACCAAACTCATTCCGATCAGCTCCGGAGAGGTGATCGTGAATGTGATCCCCGCAAGCGTAGACCTGGAGCGGGTGCGTTACGAACTCAAGGACCGCGCGCTGCACGTCACGGACGGGAATTCGTGGAGGATCGACGTCAAGGAATTCGGCTGGAGCTGAGCCCGCCCAGCCAGGCCATCTGACCCAACCAGCAACAAGAAGAACAAACCAAGGACTCTGACAACAAGTATGAGACTCAATGTGCAACACTTGAACATACGCTCCATGGATGCGTTGGATTCGTGGGTGGAGAAACAGGTCTTTTCCCTCAGACGCGCGCGCCAGATTGACGAGGCCAACGTCCGGCTGATTCGCCTGGAGAACGCCAGCCCGGCGTATCAGGTGCATGTTCACCTCGTCACGCCCGGACCGGATGTGTTCGCGGAGGGGCGTGACCACACCGTGCGCGCGGCGTTCGCCAAGGCAATGGCGCAGTTGCGGGAAGCGCTCCGCAAGCGCTCCGCCAAGCGACTGCAACGCCTCAAGAGCAACACTAAATCCCGGCGGAACGCCTAGGGGGCGCCTTGTCGCCCACAACCTCAACCTCAAGAACTGCAGTGAAATGAAAGACGGAACAAACATGAATTCACCGGCTTCCCGGCCCCCGCAGGGCTCGCGGATGAGATTCGGCACTCCGCGACGGACGTGCCGGACTGTCCGGCGGGTCACGAAGCTCCGGCCGACGCGGCAACAAATCATCATCCGTTTTGGGCGATCGTTGCAGTTCACGATGGAAATCCGGCACCGGACCGGGACCCCTGTCGCAGGGCGTCGCCCGGGCCGGACTGCCGGCCCGAACCCACCCGTCCGCCCATCTTGAGCCGGCTATGAAACCCAACGCACCGAAAGAGAATACCTGGTCGTTCCGTCTGGGGCGACTGTTCGGGGTGGATGTCTACGTCCATTTCACCTTCATCCTGCTGCTCGGATTCATCGGGGTGGCGCACGGGTTGGCGCAACGCAGTTGGGATGCCGCCTTGAACGGGGTCCTGTTCTTCGCCGGAATCTTTCTCTGTGTCCTGCTGCATGAATTTGGCCACGTGCTGGCCGCCCGGCGTTACGGCATCAAGACCCGGGACGTCACGCTCTTGCCCATTGGTGGCGTGGCGCGGTTGGAGCGGATGCCGGACAAACCCGCGCAGGAGCTGGCTGTTGCGCTTGCCGGCCCGGCGGTGAATGTAGTCATCGCTGCAGGTCTCGCGCTGGGCTTGGGGCTGGGCGGGGGGTGGCAACCGTTGGCCGCCCTGAGCACCACCGGCGGAAATCTGTTCGAGCGACTTCTGTTCGCGAACCTGTTTCTGGTCGCGTTCAACCTGCTCCCGGCATTTCCGATGGACGGGGGTCGCGTGCTGCGTTCGTTGCTGGCCATGCGAATGAGTGCCGTGCGGGCCACGCACATAGCGGCCACCGTGGGC
>JALOTU010000134.1 GCA_025457725.1 Verrucomicrobiota bacterium | reverse complement strand
GCCTGGGCCGCATCATTTCGCACGGTGCTTTGATCCTGCCAGTGCTGCTGGCGTTGGATACCGGCATCTGCATTCTGACCCAGTATCTGGCCGGACGACGGCTGCGGAATGCCTGGTCGGCGTTGGTTGTCAGCGCTTGCGGAGTCCTCTGTCTGGGGGCCGCGTTGTCCTTGATGTTCCCCATGTCATCGCCAACGCCCGGCTGGCGATTGAGCAACACATCGAAAACCACCGGCCCCGTCTGGGAACAAAACAGCTATGTGCGGCAAGCCTTGGGAATGCGCACCGACCTGAAGTTGCAAGAGGCCGGGTATCGGTGGAATGCCTGGTCGCGCACGCTGGTTTCGGACGATCTTTCGCAAGCCCGGTATGAGTTCGACGCCATGACCCGGCGCGAAGGCGGCACGATCCGGGAAACCCTCACCAACGCGGCGGTGACGTTTCATTATCTCGGCGAGGGACGGTGGTTCGTTCTCGGCTCAGGCCAGCTCTCAGAGGTGCGGTTTGAGGTCAGCACGCTAGACGAAATGTCGCGCGGGCCTTTGCCCGTGCCGCCGCCGCCGTCATCCAAGCCTTTCGATGATTTGGGATTGCCGTATCCGAGGCTGAACTTTGTCGCAGGATCGAACGGACCAGCGCAGACATTTCCAAATCCTTTGGCAGTCGTGGAAGCCTGGCAGCAGACCGCAGAATACGAAGCGTGGCAGAAGCTTGGAAACATGCGGAGTTTCGCTTTTACGAACGCCCTCGGCTACCGTTTTGGAATTCAGGCTTGGGGCATCGGCCAGCGCGATAATCAAGCAGTGCCGTTGCTGGGTGGAACCAGTCTCTGGCGACCTGATAGCACCCTCATGGCTTCGGCTCCGGGAGCTAACGGCGCTTACCGACGCTGGGAAGTCAGCGTCCTGGATGACTCGGGCACCAACGTGACCTGCAAGCTCTCCGTTCAAAGGGAGGCCAGCGACCGACCGTTTCAGATCACCAAAGTGAACCGGAGTCCGGGTGCGGTGCCGGCGCAAATGTCCTTCGGTCCGGTGATCGAGCGGGTCGTCAACGGCGAAGGCAACGCTCGCGCTCCGTTCATCGCCCGGTTGCCCGTCGGCTCAGTAGAGTTGGTGGCGCTCTCCCATTATCCCTCCACCAATGAACCATGGTGGCGGCCGGATGGGACGCCCGCCGGGAAAGGGTTGTTTATGACGGAAGCCAGCGGCAATTCGACGGACGCGTTTCGGATGTTCGCCCTCGTCGTCCGTCTGCTCGACATGCCGACGAACGCGTCCGCCCCCACTTGGAAACTGGAACCTCGTAATACATGGGCGGAGGGAAAAGCGTTTCCCGTCGGCGGGGGCGCCGGAGGCAAACTGGCCATGATCTCCGCCAAGCAGCCGCGTTCCGCAACCACGGCGAATGTGCGAATCGGCATCGCATCAGGGGCTTGGGAAACCATCGCAAAGGCACAGGCGCGGGCCATCCCGCCATTACCTCAACCGAGCGCGCACGGCGAGGTCGCCTTTCTGACTCCCTCGGCGAAAGACGACTCCCTGCGCCTTACTGCCACACACACCATCAAGGACATGGAACTCCGGCTGGTCGCGGTCGAGGCGGACGGCACGGAACACGTCGGTTCCGATGTGGACCAGATGCTTTCGGACACCATGGGGAACACCACCGTGACTTTTGCCGGGCTCTCGTTGAACGGCGCGATACAGCGGCACGTGGAATTCCGATTTCAGGTGCGGCCATACCGTTGGGTGGAATTCAGGAATGTGTCCCTGGAACCGGGGCGAACGACCCGCGTTGAAGTCATTCCCGCGTCAGCCGGCGCGAAGCCGGAAGCCAAATCCGCCACGCTGCAATTCCGCTGGATCGCCCCGGACCGTTCCACCGCGCCAGTGGATGAACTGCCCGATCCGAATGATCGCAGCGGGCAAACCCGGTTGCGGCTGCTGCGCGAGGTGTTCCTGGACGACGCGGCGGTGGCCACAGCCACGGTCGGAACGAATGAGTTGGGCAACGCGGAAATCACGCTCCACCTGACCGACGAGGGCTCGCGAATGCTGGCCCGCGTCACGGATCGAAAAAACGGACGCCGTTTTGCCATTGTGCATCAGGGCCGGATTCTGAGCGCGCCGACGGTCAAGGGAATGGTCGTCGGGCGCGAGTTGAAGATCGTTGGCAACTTCAGTGAAGCTGAAACCGGTCAACTTCTGAATGCACTGAACAAATCCCCGGCATCTGAAGCATCCACCCCAACCGTGAAGATCCAGGTTGGATTCAAGGATGGTCGCTACACCGTGACCAACGCAGGGGCAGGCGTTGTGACGGTCACCACCGAAGGCAAGGAAGGGCAGTTGCAGATCGGACCGAACGGAACGGGCTACTTCGACAGCGATGCACGGTTTCGGATTGGCGACATCCAGATCGTTGGCGGGCGGCGGCTGGAAGTGCTCAATGCGGGCACCAACATGATACAAATCGCGCATCCTGGATCCGACGGCGTTGAAGAAATCTTGAAACTTGGTGAAATGGGAACCGGTTACTTCGACAAGAAAACAACCGTCACCGTTAGCTCCCCTGGAGTGATCACGCCCCCTTCGTCCCAGATCCCCACCCAGAACCACCAGGTTACGCTGACCAACGGGGTTTCGCTCGAAGTGCTGGCCGTTGGGCGCAATCCGCGCGGCGCGACGGAATGGTGGAAGCCCGATGGCACGCGGCTGGCCCAGGCGCCGGTGGAGATTGTTGACCTGCCCGAGCTGGCGCCGACGAGGCGATCCGAAATTACCATCCGTCCAGAGAACGAGTATCTTGTTTACGTCCGCCGCGAGTCGCCGTCGGGAATGGCTGTCGAAAGCTCCAGTTCCACTTTCATGCCGTTTCCCACGGAATGGGAGTCCACGGCAACGGTGCGAGAACGGAACAGCAAGCAGCGGGCTTCCGCCTTGCTGGTTTATTATGCCGAACCGCCGGACACGGTGATTTACCGGGAAGCCGTGGCCTGCGGCCCGTGGGAGGCGGTTTCTGTCTATGACGTGAACACGAAGGAGACGCGTGACCTGGGGCGGGGCGTGATGGCCCTGTGGAGCGAGCCGCGGTATGAGCAGGGCGCGCTGCGCTTCGATGTCATGCACAACGCGAACCGGGAGCGTTATGCTCTGCGGATGGTCGCCCGGCGGCGGAACGGCGGCGACGAAATGCTGGGTTTTCACACGGGCGTAATCAGTGGATCTCCGGCCAAAGGGTTCGCCCTCATTCACGGCACCGAAGCGGAGGCGAAGGCTCGATTGCAACAGGTGAAGGAACTGGTCCTCGAACGCACCCCATGGGTGCGCGGGGAAATCAGCGGGATCGCGTTTAGACCGGCACCGCCGCGCGCAGATCAGGCTTCAGCCGGTAACGCGACCGCGCAGCAAACGACCTCACTCGGCTTCGGCCCGGTGATCGAGAGGTTGGTGCCGCTGGCGTTTCCGGGAACCACGAATTGGTTCCTGGATTTGGAAACGGGAACGATGTTGATGCCGCCTCCGGAATTCGCCGATGCCGTGACTGGCAGGAACGACCTGCTCTCTTGGGACAACCTGACCGTGACCCGCAAAGAGCAGTTTGCCGAATGGGCCAAGGCCACCGGCGCCGATCTTTTTGTTTACGCTCAGGAAACCCTGGAGACAATCGGGGGAATCTGGGTGCTGGCTCATGGTCCCACCCCGGAGAGCTGGGATGACCTCGATGCGCTGACACTCGCACAGTCGGAGGCGGTCATCGCAAGGATGGAGAGGAGCCAGAAGGACTCCGAAAGAATGGAGCGCTTCGGCTTGGGTCCGCGCCGCATGCTTCACCCGAGTCAGTCGGTGAACTACTTCTTCAAGACGCGAGATGGAACTCTCGGCGTTCTACAACTGGCGGGCACCAGTGACAATCCGCGCGGCGTGAAGCTGCGCTACAAGCTAGTGCTGAATGCCAACTCAGCGACAACACCCACCAATCCCGCCGCCCAACCGCTCGCATCAAACCCGTCGCGAGTGGCGCGGGATGCTCCGTCCCTTCCTGGGGCTCAACCCGCATTCGCACGGCCTCTCCCCCCGGCGACATCGCGCGAGCTGGCGGCCCGCTACGAGGCAGCCAAGGTGATTTCCTCAGTCACCCAGCGGGATGCTGCGCTGGCAAAACTGGCGCGGGAGGCTGCCGTTGCCGGCGAGGTCGCGCTGACGAAAAAGGCGCTTGCCGACATCATTTCCTTCAATTTTCGTGACGGAGCGGCCACACACGCCGCCCGCGCCCTGGCGCGCCGCGGGATGCGGACGGAGGCGCTCGAAGTGGCGCGCACCATCAGTTCGTTTACCAACCGCGATGCCGTGCTGGGGGAATTGGCGCAATGAACCGGAGCAAGCTTTCCAACGTCAGAACACCAACCATCCAGCAAAACAAAAATCCGTCTGAACCATAGAAATAAAACGAATCATTCAAACCGTTCTACCTGTTTCAGCCAAAGACGCCGCCGGTGACCGAATCCGGCCCTTCGGCGGAGATCAGGGCAGGCACGCCAGTTGACCGAGCCTTTGTGGTAAGTGTGTTTCTCCGCAGACGAGGCCAACTCCGTCAGCCGTGGAGAACAGCGGCCTTTTGGCACGATTCCCCCCCTATTTTGGCACGCTACACCTGCGACAATAACTCGGGATATTTCATACTCTGCCCAAGTAATGATGAGCCAAAAATACGAAAGCAAGCAATCCGAAGACCCTGACAGTGACACATGCCAATAACCCCTAAGGGACAGGAATCAACAGTGGTTTTGGAATGTGACGATCCCTAGCTCCCCCCGATGAAAACCATCCTTCGGTCCAGCTTCACTCTCGTCTTCCTCTGCGGTTTCCTAGCTCTGTCAGTCCTCGCCGGGACGGCATCCAAACATAGCGCCGGTTCGGCGTATTCTTCCTATCAAGGCCTGGTCATGTGCGGTTATCAGGGCTGGTTTCGGGCCGAGGGTGACGGAGCGGGGCGGGGTTGGAGACATTACTGCACGCGGGGCAAGTTTGAGCCGGTTTCCCTCAAGGTGGATTTGTGGCCCGATGTCTCGGAATATGAAAAGACTTACCCCACTCCCTTCCGCAACCGCGATGGAACGCCGGCGCGCGTGTTCAGTTCCTGGGACCGGAGCACGGTGGAGCTGCATTTCCGCTGGCTGCGCGACTATGGCATTGATGGAGTCTTCATGCAGCGCTTCTTCGACGTAACCCGCACCGAGCGCAGCCGTCGCGATGGACGCGTCGTCCTGGGACACGCGCTCAAGGCTGCCCGGCAGAACGGTCGCGCCCTGGCAGTCATGTATGACCTCTCCGGTCTGCATGCCAAAGGCGAGGATTGCGCTTCGGTAATCCAGGACTGGAAAGAACTGGTGGATGAATTGAAGCTGACCTCGCAGGGGACCGACCAAACTTACCTATACCATCGAGACAAACCGCTGGTCGCGATCTGGGGAATAGGCTTCCCCGACCGCTCTTACAACATTCGTGACATCGGTCTCGACAAGCTGATCGACTTCCTCAAGCAAGATCCGGAGTACGGCGGCTGTAGTGTCATGCTCGGGGTGCCAACCTATTTCCGGGACTTGAAGACCGACTGCCTGCCCGACCCTTATCTCCACGAAATCATGGGCAAAGCCGACGTCATCATGCCCTGGATGGTGCAGCGATTCACCCCCCTTCTGCACAACGAGGCGGCGCGCTTCGCATCCCATGTCAAGGACGACCTCGCTTGGTGCGCCGAGCGGCATCTGGACTATGCGCCCTGTGTCTATCCGGGATTCAGTTGGTATAACCTCAGCCGGCAGGAATTCGGTGGGCGCCATCCGATAAACCAGACCCCGAGGCAGGGAGGTCGCTTCTACTGCGAACTGATCAGCACCGCCATCCTATCCGGGGCGAAGATGCTTTATGTGGCCATGTTCGACGAGATCGACGAGGGGACGGCCATCTTCAAATGCAGCAATGAACCGCCGCAGGCCGACCCGCCGGCCAAGCTCCTCGCCTACGAAGGTGTGCCCGCTGACCACTATCTCTGGCTGACGGGCCAGGCGGGCCAAATGCTGCGCGGCAAGCTGCCCGTGTCCGCCGAAATCTACTTGCAAACCAATCACGCTGCCAAAGCCACCTCACCCCTATGAAACGAATTCTCCTGCCTCTCCTTGCTGCCGGCTCGCTCCTGCCCGTGCCGGGCCTTCTCGCCCAGGTCGAATATGTTGACCCCACCATCGGCGGCGTCGGTCTCATGCTCGAACCTACCCGGCCGACCGTGCATCTGCCCAATAGCATGGTGCGCGTCTATCCCGTGCGGAAGGATCAACTGGACGACCAGATCCGCTCGTTCCCCCTCACCATTATTTCACACCGCCTGGGCGAGTTGTTCGCCTTGATGCCAGGTGCGAGTGGCGCACCCGCTGCGTGGGATCAGGAAGTCACCACACCCTACTACTACTCGACGCGTTTTGACGATTCGCTGATTCGCACGGAGTTCACGCCGGCTGAGCGGTGCGGCTATTTCCGGTTCACGTTCCCGGATGGCAATGCCTCCGTGCAACTGGCTAACGTGTATCCCGGCGAACTGGCGGCGCAAGGTGACCAGGCTGTGAACGGCGAGGAACGCTTAA
>JALOTU010000133.1 GCA_025457725.1 Verrucomicrobiota bacterium | reverse complement strand
CCAGGTATCCCCAGCCCGAAAGACGGCCTTGCCGCGCAGCAACCGGCCGAACGCCACGGCGGACAGTCCGATGAACGTGAACAGCTCCACCATGCCGGCACCAACCGTCAACCCGGCCTTGCCCAGGCGGGTGAAGAACAACTCGCGCTCCGGAGCCTCGTGGGTCTTCCGCTCCGGCACCGCCAGCGCAATCTTCAACAATTGTCGCACCCCCTCCGGAATACCTCCGGGGTCCAGCTGGATCTTGGCCTCCTGACATCGTCGAGCCACGGCCACCAGCAGCGAAACCAGGCTGGAGTCGTAGCTCCCCAGATCGCTCATGGCAAATTGAACCCCGGTGGGCGGAACGCCGGAATCGAAGTGCGACGCCACGTCTTCAAAGGAAGGCGCCGGTTGCTGCAGGCTCCAGTCCCCGGCGATGCGGATCGTAAGTCCCTGATCCGCGACTTGTTCCACCGACAGAGACGCTGCTTTGGCTGAACCCATGGCGTGCGAAGGCCGGTCAGTTTGGCTGCCGGAGTCTTCCAGTCGGGACTGGCGCAGGTTTGTTCCTCAAATCCAGCGCAGTCTGCACCGCCGGGAGTTGCCAAGGCAATCCAAACATTGATCGACCCATTCGATCGAAAGTGGGATGCCAACAGGGCGATGATCCGATGCACAGCAAGAGTGCGAAAGTCTTTTCACCCGAAACAACTCGAGGCGCGGGTCAGTGTCGACGAATTTTGCGGACGCGAATCATCCGCCCATGCCCGCGTTGGGTCATTCATCCCGGAACGGCCAGGCCCGGCGAGCGGGTGGACCTCAGCGCCGGAGGCAGCACCGACCCCGACGGCGACGCCTTGACCTACCACTGGTTTTATTATGGCGAACCCGGCACCCTGACCACCGCCAACGCCCGAACCGGAGCGCCGGTCACCATTGGCAGCGGCCCCAGCTGGACCATTCACCCGGTTTGTCGTCAGAACATCACCCTCAAGTCCACCAGGGGGTTGTCGTCTGTTTCGCCAGAGATCCGGTGTTTGAATCTATTCAGATCATGCCCGCCCAAGGTCCGGTGTTTGACCTGTCGAACGCCAGGGACATCACCATCCGAAAAGCCGCAGCACCCGCCCGCACGGAGATGTTTCTCCAGACCCAGGGACATTCCGGCAACATTCAACTCGAGGACTGCGCCCCGACCCGGGCCGGGACTGCATTCTCCACGGGCAACGGTGTCGTTCCGGACAGCGTCGTCATCAAAGGAACAGCCCGACCTCCTGTGCTTCTGGCATTGCGGTTCCCATGCAGAACCACGGGCCGCGCCCGATGTCACCGCCCACGCCAGCCGGCCAGGTGCGCGGAGGCAGGCCTACTTGTGCGAATACCGGGCCACGGCCTCAACGCGGTTGCGCACGTGCAACTTCTTGCAGATGCTCTTGACGTAGGTTTTGATTGTCTCAATGCCGATGCCCAGCTGGTCAGCAATCTCCTTGTAAACATACCCGCACGCGAGGAGTTCCAGCACTTCCTTTTCACGACGCGATAGGTTCTCAGCCTCATTGGGCGCGGGAGCCAGCTGACGAAACTGGCGCACCACTTTTCGCGCTATGTGACTCGACATCGGAGATCCGCCCTTGTAGACGTCGATGATGGCCTCGATCAGGGTCGCCGCAGAACTGGACTTGACCAGGTAGCCATCAGCCCCCGCCTGCAGCGCCTGGAAGATCCGGTCGCTGTCCTCATAGACGGTTAGCATGATCACCCGGGCATCGGGAAGGGTTCCGCGAAGGCGGGCAACGCACTCGATACCCGACATCCCCGGCAACTTGATATCCATGAGAATCACGTCGGGATTCGCGGCGGCAATTTCTTCCAGAGCCTCCTCTGCCGAGCAGTAGCTCCCGACACAGCAAGCGCATTCAGTCGCCGCAAGGATGCCTTCCAACTCCTCACGCAACCCACCATCGTCCTCCAATGCCACGAACCTTCCCGGCGTAACCGTGCGACTCCAGCGGCAACTCCAGATGAATCTGCGTTCCCGCGCCGGGTTGACTTCGTTGAGACCAACGGCCACCCACGGCTTCCATCCGGCGAGCCATGTTTGCAAGCCCGTTTCCGCGCAGCTTGATCGAACCGTCAAAACCTTTTCCGTCGTCGTTGATGTCAACCGTGAGTCGTCGCTCTTCAAGCCGGATGCGGATCTGGATCTCAGTTGCCTGGGCGTGCTTCACCGCATTGTGAATGGCTTCCTTGATGGTCATGACCAGGTGGTGCCGGGTGCTGCTGGTGAGTGGGATGTCATGCGGCAGATCGGGAATCTCCAGCCGGCACTTCAGCCCGGCTTGCGAGCACATCTGGTTGGCCATCTGGCAGACGTAGGTCGCCAGGGAATCCAGGTGGTCGTTCTCCGGGCTGACCGCCCAGACTGTCTCATACAAAGCCCCCACCAGGTTCTGGCTCATCTGTGAGACCCGCCGGAAATTAGCCCGGGCCTCTTCAGAAAAGTTGTCGTTCTCCTCGGCGGACGAACTCAACAGGGAAATCTGGGTCACCCGCGCACCCAGATCATCATGGATGTCCTGGGCAATGCGAAAGCGTTCCCGCTCCAGGGTTCTCTCCATATTCACGGCCTCCAACTGATGTTTCATCCTGCGCCACTCGGCCAGGCGCCAGGCACCCATGATCAACCCGCCCATGGCCAAAACGTTCCCGATCCAAAACCAGCCTGTGTTCCAGAATGCTACCGGCACCTCAAAGGCGACAGACCCCTCGGACCCATCGGGAACCCCCATGACGGACAAGCCGGCCATGCGGAACCGATACATGCCCTCCGGCAGATTCTTGTAGGTGACAGCCCCAAAGCCGGACAGGCCGATACTGTAAAATTCATCCCACTCAAATAATAATCGCTCCCCGGGCTCAACCGGGAACCCCGGACTCTTGGGCGTAATCCAGTCGGCGTGCGCTTCCGGGCTGTCATCCAACAAAACCAGCGTAAGGTCACGGTCCGGACCGGACATTACGACTTGAGCGTTGACTGTGCGCAGGCCGCTGCGTGACCAGCCCTCCACATTGCGGCGTCTGGGCCCGAGTGTCTCCGGGGTGCGGGGATCCAACTTTGTAATCAGTCGCTCAATCTCCGCCCCCCGTTCCAACCGAGTAAATTGCAGGTTCTTGACGCCATAAACACCGACGGTCCCAGCCGGACCAGCCGATGAGATGACCAGCCAAAACCGGCTGGCATTGGTCGGGACCAGGACGGTCTCCTTGCGATGAACGCAGGGAGAATTCGAGAAACTGCCGGTCCAGCCAGCGCTTTGTCCCGTCACGGGGAAGTCCTTGATGGCAACTTCGTTAAGAGCATCATCCTGAAATCGAATTCTCAAATGCATTTGGTCCGTCCGCTCGTGCCACACGGTTTCATAGCCATCCAACTGACATCGGTATCGAATGGGCGCATTGGGAGCTGCCTCCGACGCTCCAAAAAGAATGGTCGTGGTGGGGACGCGCGCCGGCAGGTGGATGAGACCATCTGGATCGAACGGGATAGGGTCCCCGTCGACCGTGATGGCCCGAAGTAGAAGAGGAGGAGTGTCTGCGGGATCGGCCCTCAGGAACAGGCCCAGCATGGAAAAGCAACTCGCGAGCAATACAACCCCCATCCTCGACCGGTGCAATCCCTTTAACCGCAAGCATGTAATTCGCAATGCACGCGCCATCCCTGGCTGATCGTCGAATGGACCCCGCTGCTGACGCCGGTCTCGGGTTCGGCAGATTCCGCTGGCTTGCTTCCGGATCTCAGGGGCTCGTTTCATTCCATGACATGCCGTTGCTCCACTATACACATTCCGCCCGGGAATGCACACCTCCCATTTTAATGGGAGTATTCATGCGACTCCAAACCTGTCAATATTGCCCCCTGCCTCTGGGGTTGGTTTGCTGTGACCGGATCCTCCCAGCCGTTCAGGAGCAGATGCTTGGACGGATTTTCCCTGTCCGCGTGACTCAGGGCCTGAAATGGAGTTCGAGCAAGCCGTTTATGAATCGCATACTAGCACATCCACTGGGCGCGCTTCTGGCCGCAGGCACACTCAACCTCCATGCAGCGTTCATGAAACTTCTCCCGCCAGTGCGCGGCTGGTTTACGGGCGGCGCGGCCGCCGCACTGTTCGTGTTTTGGCTCGGCGGGATTGCCGGCATCGCCTCACCCGGTTCAACCACAAGCTGGGAAAATGGCTTTGCGCAACCCCCGCCCGAAGCCCGTGTGCGCGCCTACTGGTGGTGGCTCAATGGCAATGTCACCCAGGAAGCCATCACCCGCGACCTTGAGGAGATGGCGGCCAAGGGCTTTGGCGGCGCGCTGATCTGCGATGCCGACGGCTCGGCACAGCACGGCAACGCCCGCGTCCCACACGGACCGGATTTCTTCTCGCCGCAATGGCGGGAACTCTACAAGCACGCCCTGCGCGAGGGAAACCGCCTTGGACTGGAAATGAGCCTGAACATCCAGAGCGGCTGGAATCTCGGCGGCCCGATGGTCAAGGCGGAGGACGCCCCCAAGAAGCTGGTGTGGACCGAGACGCGCGTCCCGGGGGGAACGAACCTGAACCTCAAGTTGTCCCGGCCGGAGGGACGCGACGGCTTCTACCGCGATCTGTTCGTGCTGGCTGTCCCCGCGGGTGCTGCTTCTCCTGATCGCAAGCCCTTGAAAAACCTGGCGGAGAAGGCGCTGCGGCAACCGCTCAAGCCGTCCTCCGCCCCGGAAACCGCGCCGCTCTTCGCGGCCAATCCCTCCACGCCGGGCGAGCAGGATGCGCGGGTGGCTGACGTCGTTGATCTTACGAGCAAGTTCACCCCTGAGGGAACATTGAACTGGAATGCGCCCGCCGGTGAATGGCAGATCCTCCGCATCGGGTTCACCTTGAATGATCATTGCCGCGTTTCGACGTGCAGCCAGGGCTGGGAGGGGTACGCGCTCGATCCGTTCGATGCCGGCGCGTTCCGGCGCTACTGGGATGCGGTGGTCGAACCGCTCATTGCCGATGCCGGGCCGCTCGCGGGCAGGACGTTGAAATACCTGCACACGGACAGTTGGGAGGTGGAAGTCGCCAACTGGACGCCGACGCTGTGCGAGGAGTTCCGTCAACGGCGCGGCTACGATTTGCTCCCGTGGTTGCCGGTCATTACCGGACGCATCATCAACAGTCGCGATGAGAGCAACCGGTTTCTGAATGACTTCCGCCGGACCTTTGGTGACCTCGCCATTGACAATCACTATCGCCTCTTCCGGGAGGGCGCGCACAAGCATGGGCTGCTGATTCATCCTGAAAGTGGCGGGCCGCACGCCGTGCCCATTGATGCCCAACGCTGCCTCGGCTTCAACGATGCGCCGATGAGCGAGTTCTGGGCCTGGTCCTGGCGGCATCGTGTCGGGGATGCGAATCGATTCTTCGTCAAGCAACCGGCCAGCGCCGCGCACACGTACGGCCACCAGCTCGTGCTCGCCGAGGGATTCACCACCATCGGCCCGCACTGGCAGGAGACGCTCTGGGACAACTTGAAGCCGAGCTTCGACAAGGCGCTCACCGAGGGCCTGAACCTGCTCGTGTGGCACGCGTTCGTCTGCTCGCCGGATAGCGAGGGCCTGCCCGGCCAGCAATACTTCGCCGGCACGCATCTGAATCCCAACGTGACCTGGTGGGAGAAGTCCGAGCCCTTCTTCGACTACCTCAATCGCTGCCAGTTCCTGCTGCAAAAGGGTCTGTTCGTGGCGGATGTGGCCTATTACTACGGTGACCACGTGCCGAACTTCGCCCAGCTGAAGAGTTCCGACCCGGCGAGGATTCTGCCCGGCTACGATTACGACGTGGTGACCGAGGAGGTCCTCCTGACGCGCATGAGTGTGAAGGACGGACGGCTCGTGCTGCCCGACGGCATGAGCTACCGCGTGCTCGTGGTGCGCGACTTGGGCGTGCTCTCGCCGGCGGTTTTGCGCAAGCTGAAGGAATTCGTGGGTGCAGGCGCGACGCTGATTGGCGCCCGACCGGCCTCGTCCGGCACGTTGACGGGTTTTCCCCGGGCGGATGCAGAATTTGCCGAGCTCGCCGCCGAGCTGTGGTCCTCGAACCGTTCATTCAAAGGCCGCGTCATCGCGGGTAAAACCGCGCGCGACGTGCTGCTGGCCGATGGCGTTTTGCCGGACTTTGAGTTTTCCGCGCTACCGGGAAAGGCGGCACAGCCCGACCTGGATTACATCCATCGGCGCGACGGTGACGCGGAAATCTACTTCGTGGCCAATCGCGCCACCAATGCAGTGAGCGTGAACTGCACGTTCCGCGTCGCGGGCAAGGCGCCCGAGCTGTGGAGCGCGGTGACGGGTGAGCGCCGGTTTGCCATCAGCTATCAGGAGGCGGAGGGACGGACCACCTTGCCGCTGGACTTCGCACCGTGCGGTTCGTGGTTTGTTGTATTCCGCGAACCCGCCGCGAAACATCCCGCCACCGGCGAGGACAATCTTGCCCGCGTCACTCCGCTTGCCGAATTCACCGGCCCGTGGACGGTCCACTTTGACCCGAAGTGGGGCGGGCCGGGACCGGTGCAGTTCGATGAATTGGCAAGTTGGACCGAGCGTTCCGAGTCCGGCATCAGGTTCTACTCGGGTTTGGCGACCTACACCAAGAGCTTCGAGTGGAAGCCGGAAGAGGGAAACCGGCAGTCCAGCGTGTGGCTGGACCTAGGCAGCGTGCGCGAGCTCGCCGAAGTGCGCGTGAACAGCCAGCCCTGCGGCATCGTCTGGACCCCGCCGTTCCGCGTGAACATCACTGGCGCGTTGCAACCGGGCGTGAACACCGTGGACGTGGACGTCGTCAACTTCTGGCCCAACCGTATCATCGGCGATGCCTCGCTTCCTCCCGAGCAACGGCGAACCCGGACCAACATCCGCGCGATCACCATGGATACGGCGCTAATGCCTTCGGGCCTGCTTGGTCCAGTCGTGGTGCAGGCAGGCGAACCCATAAAATGAATTTGCTGAGTTTCCGAAACGCCAGCAACCACACCCTGACCCACGTCGCCGTCCTGCTGCTGGCGGGCAACTCCTCGCTCTCCGCCGAGTGGAAGAAGTTGAGCGTCCCGTGTCACTGCGCAATGATTGGGTTACAGCCCCAATGGATGAAGCTCCTGGTGCCGGAAACGAAGGGCGTCCCGCTTTGGAAAACCTCCTCCCCGGCGGCCGGGAATCGGCCGTGCCGGTTGACGAAGGCAGGGCCCGTTTCGCCATCGGCGAGCCCGGGCGTCGCATTCCTCAAGTTTGCCGTCCACTGACTGATTCACGCCGCATCATCATGAAACACGTCCTCCTGCTCCTCGCCGCTCTGCTGCTTGCGCCGCGAACCCCGCTCCGGGCCGCGGAAGCCGATGTCATCGTTTATGGCTCCACACCCGGCGGCTTCTGCGCCGCGATCGGCGCGGCGCGCGAGGGCGCCTCGGTGATCCTGCTGGAGCCCACCACACACGTTGGCGGAATGAACACCGGCGGCCTCTGTTTCAGCGACTCCGACCAGATGTATCGCGAGCCGCTCATGGGCCTGTTCCACGAGTGGCACCTGCGCATCCAGCAGGACTACGCGGGCCGCGGCATCACCCTGCCCTACGATGTGAACGTGAAGAACCAGGCCACCTGGTCCTACGAGGCCCACGTCGCGCAGCGCGTGACCGACGCCATGCTCGCCGAGGCCGGCGTGACGGTGCTGACCGAACGTTGCCTGCAATCGGTCACCAAGAGCGGCCCGCGCATCACCGGCATCGTCACCAGCAACGGGACCTACACCGGACGGGTCTTCATCGACGGCAGCTACGAGGGCGACCTGATGGCCGCCGCGGGCGTCAGCTGGCGCATCGACCGCGAAAGCCGCGCCGAATATGGAGAGTCCTACGCCGGTCGCCAGTATCCCAAGCGCCTGATGGATATCGACGGCTTCGACCGCGAGGGCAACCCCCTCCCGCTGATCACCGCGGTCGGGAAAGGACCCGACGAGATCGGAGACGATGAGCTGATGGTCTACAGTTACCGCATTCCCATGACCAAGGATGCGGCCAACAAGGTCGCCATGCCGGCGCCTGAGAACTATGACCCGGCCCGTTTCGAGTTGGTCCGCCGCTACGTGAAACGCCACGGCGAGGGGCAGGTGAACTTCAGCTACCTGCCGGTGCCCAGCAATAAGATCGACGCGAACAACGCGATCGGCTCGCAGTTTTCCATCGGTCTGGTCGGCGGGGCGAAGGAGTGGGCCGAGGCCGACCAGGCCGGCCGCGCGGCGATCCTCGAGGCCCACAAGCAATACACCCTCGAGTTCATCCATTTCATGAAAACCGACCCGGTCTTCAGCAAGAAAAGACGTGACGACATCGCCGGCTGGGGCCTTTGCGCGGACGAGTTCGCGGCCTACGGCCACTTCCCGCCCCAACTCTACGTTCGTGAGAGCCGGCGCATGAAGGGCATGGTTGTGATGACCCAGGCGGACATCCTGACGAACATCACCAAGCCCGATCCCCTCATGGTCGGCTCCTTCCCGATCGACTCGCACGACTGCCGCCGGGTGGCGATCAAGGGTGGCGGGGTGATCAACGAGGGCACCATT
>JALOTU010000132.1 GCA_025457725.1 Verrucomicrobiota bacterium | reverse complement strand
CCATAAGGGATCCGCGAGCTGAGACACGCCATCTGGGGCTTTTCCGCTGTGGGCAGTCCCAGTTCCGCCGAAAGGGCGCGAATGTCCTCCTTGCTCAAGCCTGCCTCCTTGAGCGGCGCCCGCACCTCGAATTCGGCCGCCGCTTGGGCTCCCGGCCGATAGTCGCCCAAGTCACTGGCGTTCTCGCCGTAGGCCAGAACCGCGAATCCCTCCGCCGCGGCAATCGGCGCCAGCTCGCTGAACAGGGCCTGCTTGCAGAAATAGCAGCGGTTGGCGGGGTTGGTGGTGTAATCGGGATTCTCGAACTCCCGCGTCCGGATGACCCGCACGGGAAACCGGTGCTGGGACCCGATGGCCAACGCCTCCTCCAACTCGCGCCGGGGGAGACTGGGCGAGTCCGCAATCACCGCCAGCGCCCGTCCGCCGAGAACCTCATGCGCCACGTACGCCAACAAAACGGAATCCACACCCCCGGAGTAAGCCACCAGGCAGGATTCGTAGCTGCTCAACACCTCTCGCAAGCGGTTCAGTTTCGCCGAAGACACACCGAAACCCTGCCACCGGCCGACGGCCTTGTCGAGCCGCCTCCTCCCGACGCCAGGCACCGGTCATGCCGGAATTGCCCTTGAAGTTCCGGACTGATAGCGTCGCGGCGGCTGGCTTGTTCCATCAATGACCAAATTGCCCATTTCAGTCTGCATCGTCTCCGGCGCCGAAGCCCATCGCATTGGCAAAACGCTGGAAAGCGTCGCCGGTTGGGTCAGCGAGATCGTTGTGGTGCTGGATGATCGTGCGCAGGACGGCACGGATAAAGTCGTGGAGCGCTTCGGCGGCAAAGTCTTCCGGGAGGCCTGGAAGGGATTCATCGGCCAAAAAAACTCGGCGGCGCAGAAGTGCAGTCAGCCGTGGCTGCTCAACCTCGACGCCGACGAGGTGGTTTCCCAGTCGCTGCAGGAAGAGCTGCGGAAATTATTCACGGACTCCACCCGGCTCAATGCCAGCGCCGCTTACCAGTTCCCTCGGTGCACTTTTTATTGTGGCCGGTGGATTCGCCACGGGGACTGGTATCCTGACCGGGTCCTTCGGCTCTGGAGGCACAACGCCGCACGGTGGGTGGGCGAGGAACCGCATGCTCGGCTGGAAGTCCAAGGCCGCACTGGCACGCTCCAATCCGACCTCCTCCATGAATCCAACGAAAGCATTGCCCGTCACGTGGCCAAGATCATCCCCTACCAACAGGGCTTCGTAGAGGCGCGGTTGGCCGAGGGCAAGTCGGCGGGCATCTTTGAGCTCT
The DNA here is from genome assembly GCA_025457725.1 of Verrucomicrobiota bacterium. GTDB lineage: Bacteria > Verrucomicrobiota > Verrucomicrobiia > Limisphaerales > DSYF01 > JALOTU01. The sequence continues at coordinate 5,378 of JALOTU010000132.1, read as the reverse complement.
GCGTCCGGCCAGCCTGGCGTTTCCTCAGAGCCTACATCTTCCGGATGGGATTCCTCGACGGCTGGCCGGGGCTTTACATCGCGGGTTTGAACGCCTTTTCGACCCTGACGCGTTACTCGCTGGTCAAGGAGCAGGAGTTGAGACGACAGGATGCAGAATGAGCCGCCCTTCGGTCTCCCTACTCATCAGCACTTACAACCGGCCTGTTGCTCTAGAGAAGGTGCTGGTCGGGGTCCAACGCCAAACCATGATGCCTCGCGAGGTGTTGATCGCTGACGACGGCAGCGGCGAGGAGACGCGCACCTTGGTTGACTCCTGGAAAGCCCGGCTAGGTTGCCCCCTCCAACACGTGTGGCATCCGGACCAAGGCTTCCGGAAAACCATCATCCTCAACAAGTGCCTGGCCCGATCGATCGGGGATTACCTGGTGTTCCTGGACGGCGATTGTGTGCCTCACCCACGATTCATCTCCGATCATCAACGTCTGGCGGAGCAAGGCTGTTGGGTTCAAGGCAGGAGATGCTTCGTCAAGGAACAGTGGGTGAACGAGTTTGACCTCAGCCGGATTTCGCCAATGGCCTGGGCTCTGTCGGGACGCATGACAGGCGTCGCCAAAGCGATCCGACTGCCGTTCCCACTGGTGCGCCGCAACACAGCCCAGCGCGGCATCATCGGCTGCAACCAGGCCGCCTGGCGCGCGGACCTGACAGCCATCAACGGCTTTGACGAGGAATACACGGGATGGGGGATTGGCGAAGATTCCGACCTGGGCACCCGGTTGTATCATCTGGGTCGACCCAGAAAATTCGCCTATGCTCACGCGGTGGTCTATCACCTGGATCATCCCAGCCCCAGCAAGGATCACCTGCCAGACAGCCTGGCGAGATTGGCTGCGACGATTCGGTCAGGAAAGATCCGCTGTGAGGTCGGTCTCGATCATCATCTCGCCCCAGCCCCAAAGGAGCCGTCATGAAGGGGGAGGAAAACGGCCTCCGAATTCTTCACCTCAATTCGCTGCTGACAGGCGGCGGAACCGACGATCAATGCGTCAAGCTGGCGCACGGGCTGCGCAGTGTGGGGATGGATGCCCGGATTGCCGGGCCTGACGGCCGCGAGTTCAGCCGGGTCGTCCGCGACCTGAAGCTGCCGTTCCATGTGACCCCATCGGGTGCCCTGGCGAGATTCCGGTTCATCCTCGAGTCCGCCAGCATCATCCGGCGCGAGCGAATCCAGATCATTCACGGCCATCACGGACGCGATATCTGGCCCACGATCTTCGCCGCGAGGTTTTCAGGGGTCCACCCCAGGATCGTCCTCACCCGGCACCTGGCGAAGAGCCCGAGCTCCTGGCCCAGCCGCCGGTTCCTGCTCGCACAGGTGGACGCCCTCATTGCCTGCTCCCATTTTGTGGCTCACGTACTCAAGGAGGGCGATTACGAACCGGATTCTCCCGTTCTGGAGCGTCGGGCACGACCTCCGCTCAGCGGGGATCACTCAAAGATCCGGGTGATTTATGGCGGCATCGACACCGACCGGTTCAAACCCGGGGATGGCTCCAAGCTGCGAACGGAATGGGGATTGAAGCCGGACGACTACGCCTTCGCCATGGTGGGCGGATATGTCCTGCCCTTCGGCAAAGGCCAACGCGAATTCCTCCAGGCGGCGGCCGGAATACACCAGCAGATCCCGCAGACAAAATTCTTGATCATCGGCCGCGGCAACATGGCCGATGTGCTCCGCTCGGACATTCAACGGCTCGGACTGGAAGGCAAAGCCTGGCTCACGCCGTATTGCAGCGACATGCCCGCCGCCATGAATGCCATCGACTGCCTGATCCATGCTCAGATCGGCACCGAAGCTATGCCGGGCGTGGTCTGCGAAGCGCAGTCGTGCGGACGACCCGTGATCGCCTCCGATCTGGACGGCATCCCCGAGGCATTGAACATCGGCGGGGCGGGCAGGCTGGTGAAACCGGGTTCTGTTGACGCACTGGCGGACGCCATGCGCGCCCAGGCGACCTTCCCCCTCATCCCTCCGTCGCAACAACTGGAGATGCACCAGAAGGTGTGCGAACGCTTCTCGATCTCCGCCTCCTCCCGTCACCATGCCGGGTTCTATGCGTCCCTGCTGACGGCGACGCCCGGAGCGTAGGTCAGGACGACCGGGAGGATTGTGCCGCGGCCATCCGCTCGCGGTGGCGCTCCGCGGCGGTGGGACTGCCCCGCTCCTCCTGCGTCTTGCTGCGCTTGACCAGCCGCCATTTGGTCAGTTTCCAAAACCAGCGCCGGCGGGCGATGGGATTGGGCGGCTGGCTGAAGATCATCTCGAAGAAATCGAGCAGACGCTCGTGATCCCATTCCTTGTTGGGCTTGTTGTCATGGAACGGCGGCGCGCTCAGATACTTGAGATAGAGTTTGTCGTCCGCGTCCACCTTGAGGATGTAATCGATGCAGGCTTCGTCCGAAGCAAAATCCCGCCGGTCAATGAACGCCGCCGGGTTGAATTGCTCCTTCACGGTGCAGTCACCCCAGAAAATCGGCACTGTGAAGGCCGCGAAACAGTCGGTGAGCTTCTCGGTGGTCCACCCCGGCAGATTCTTGTTCTCGAACTGGATGTGGAACTTGTATTTCCGCAAAAACTCGACCTTGGGCTCCTTGCCTCCCGGCACGCCCCAACCCGTGTTGTTCAAGGCCTTGCCTGCCGAATCGACACGCTTGCGCGCGTTGAGCTTGTTGAAAAAACGTTCCCGGTTCGCGACCGACCGGTCCGTATACCGGGACAGCAGCGAACAGAATCCGCTCTTGCGCTGAAGCTCGGCGCGATAGTCGAAGCCGGATGAACGGACGAGCTCGTCCGGGCTTCGCCACAGGCTGTAGTAGGGAAGGTGAAACGCGCGGGGATCATCGACCTTGATGGAGGTCACGGCGTAGTCGCATTGGTTCCAATTCGGGCCATAGGCCTCCTGCGTGTAAAAAATCTTGGTGCACGAGGCCAGTTTGTGTCGCTGTCCTTCATGCGTGAACATGAGGAAATCCGGATACTCGGAGGATACCAGGTCCCAACGCCGCCCCAGCAGCCACAGGAACGGGTTGTTGCTGCGGTCATTCATCGGAAAGTCGACGAAATCAATGAATATCTGGGGCTTCGACATAATCAGGCGAGTATGGCGGTGGCCTGGCCCGGAAGCCGTGTGATCAAGCAAATCATGCAGCGCGAACCCTACTGGAGAGAGACCCGGAATCCAAGCGTTTGCGGCCGGTCAGGACTTCAACCCCAGAAGCGCCTCCTCCTTCCAAAGATTCAACGCGGAACGAAGCCTCTGCCGTCGCTGACGGACCCGCCACGCGCCTGGATTCAGGAACCACGGCCACGATGCCTCCCGCCGTGCATCAAACTCCCCCTTGGTCTGGAGATATGCCGTGGTGGTGTTGATGGCGTCCAGAAGGCCCGCCGACCTGACCCACCCAGCCTCCGCCCTCGGCTCCGCCAATACCCGCTCCACCGCCTCCCGCAAGGTCTGGTCGAGCCGGACTTCCTTGCGGGGTTGGCTGTGCGATGGGGCGTGCATCATGAACGTCGAGAACCGCATGGGCGTCACGGCCCAGGTGGCGTCAAACGCATGCATCGCCGCCCAGACACCGTCGCCGGCGGGACCATGATCCACCGGGAAAGGATGGGCTTGCATGAACGCGGTGCGATAAAGATTGCTCGCGCTGCTGCCGAGCATCCCGCCGTCCGAAAAGACCACGGCGTAGATCGCCATTTCCGCCGGCTTCAATCGGAACGGACCGGCCTCCGCATGGTCCTGGAGAATGAGGTCCAGCGGTAACGGCCACTCCCCCATCGGCCGCCCTCCATCAGTAACCAACGTTGGCCTGCTGAGAACCACATCCGCCGACAGTCGGGTCATCGTTTCACACAGATGGAGCAGACCTTCACGCGTAAGGGTGTCGCCAACGGTCGAAACGTAGGCAAAGTCGGTGGTGAGGCTCCGCAACCCGAAGTTCCACGATTCATAGAGACCAGGCGGATGCGTCAGGACACGCAATCCCGGATGTTTCAGCTGGCCGCGAAGGAAGTCCACCGTGCCATCTTCCGAGAAACTGTCCACCACCACCACCTCGGCCGCCAGGTCGATCCACTTGGCCATCGCCTCCAGATGCCGCGGCAGCAGCGGACGGGAATTCTTGGTGGGAATGACGACGCCCAGGGTGGCCATGGCTCAGGGAATGGACGCGGAGGAGGTCCGGAAGTCGCGCTCCGCCCGGGGCACACGGAGATATTTGCCGGACAGCAGGCTGCGATACAATCGGTGCTGGTCCCGCAAGCGCTTCCACAGCCGCCGGACGACACCGGTTGGGGCAGGCTTGGGCGGCTCCTTAACCCAATCCCGCAGCCCTTCCGGAATGAGCGCCCCGTTAACGCGCGCTATCCGCGCCTGGGCACGGTTCAACGCATGCCAATAGGGCAGGAACAGCCGGCGCTGAATCAGCTCAGTCGGTTTCACCCCAAAATGGTAGACGTTGGGGGCATAGACCTCAGCGGTGATCTGCCGAAAGCCGTGGTAGTGAAAAAACACGAGTTCATCGTTGTCCACCCAGAGCTTCCCATCCCTCTCTTGCAACGTGTAATTGGCCATGTTCCAGGGCGCCAGGTTGGCACCCTTGTTCTCAATCGCAATGACACCCTGGAAAAGTGCCGGCCACTGATCCAGGTACTTCTGGTCACCATACCGCCCCTCCTCGATCCGATCATAACACCATTCCAGGCATCGCTCCCGCCACCAGCTCAAACAGGCCGCCCCATTGGCGTCGCGCCGAAACGTCACCCAGCCCACGTTGTAGATGCCCGTGTTCTCAAGATGGCGATATTTGACACCAAAACGGTGCGCAATAATGGCGACGGACTTCGCCCCCGCCTCGACGAAGACCGGTTCGGGATCGCGGAAGAAATACAGGTCCGAATCCAGGTAGGTCACCGATTCGACCTGCGGGGATTGTCCCAGCACGAATCGAACAAGGGAAGGCGTGCAGGTGAAGTAATACTCAACGATGCTGCGGGTGGGTTTGATCCTCAACAAGTCCGGGTCCGCCGCCTCGAATTCCGCCAGCGTGATCAGGCGAACGCCCGCCAGACCCCGGGTTTCCAGCCATTCATGGCAGGCGTCGCTTAGACACAGCACCCACAGTTCGAACGCCCCTCCGACGCGGCTCAACGACTCGTGCAACGCCAATCCGCGGGGCAGATAGTGATGGTCGAAGTAGGTGCAGTAAACGCGCATGGGACGCTCTAGGCTCGATCCGGCTTCCATTCCATCACGGCGTCAACAACCCGCTCCACCTGCTCGTCGCGCAACTGCGGGAACATCGGCAGGCTGA
>JALOTU010000131.1 GCA_025457725.1 Verrucomicrobiota bacterium | reverse complement strand
CCTTCAGCACGTGCTCGGCTCCACCTCCTTCTGCGGTCTGGAGATCCGGGTGAACCGCCACGCCCTGATCCCCCGCCCGGAAACCGAACAACTGGTGGCACTCGCCGAATCCTTCCTCGACCGTCTCGACGCTTCCGCGCCCACGGTGCTTGATCTCGGCACGGGCACGGGCTGCATTGCCATCGCCCTGGCCGCGCAGGTTCCGTCGGCGGTGATCGTGGCATCGGACCTCTCGGCGGAGGCATTGAATCTGGCCCGCGCCAACGCCGCCGCCGCCGGCCTGCAGAACCGCATCCCGTTCCTGCAAGGCGACGGGTTCCAGTCGCTGCCCACCGGGACCTGTTTCGATCTGATTGTCAGCAATCCGCCCTACATCCCCAGCGGGGAGATCGGGTCGTTGCAGCCGGAGGTGCGGGATCATGACCCTCGACTCGCGCTGGATGGCGGCCCGGACGGACTGGCCTTTTACCGGATGCTGGCCTCGATGGCGCCCGGACGGCTCACGCCGGCAGGCGGGCTGATGGTTGAGTTTGGCGACGGCCAGGCGGGCGCCATTAACGCCATCTTGGCCGGCGAGAACTGGATTGTGGAGCCTCCGGTGCCGGATTACTCTGGACGCGAACGGTTCCTGATCGCGCGCCCATTCCATCCCGGGGGCGCGCGTTTGACTTAGTCAATCAACCCAAATTCATGGAGAGCTTGCTCATCAAAGGGGGAGTGCCGCTGCACGGCGAGGTGCAGATCAGCGGCGCCAAGAACGCGGTGCTGCCCATCATGGCGGCAACTCTGCTGACCGCCGAACCCTGCGTCATCCGCCGCGTGCCCAACCTCAGCGATGTCCGGTTCATGGGACAGATCCTCGAGTGGCTCGGCGCCCGGGTGGAGTTCAAGGGCGACGAGGTTCATGTCCAGTCGGCCAAAATCAAGGGCCACGCCGACTATGAAATCGTGCGCAAGATGCGCGGCTCCATCTGCATCATGGGGCCCTTGCTCGCACGCCTGCGGAAAACCGCGGTGTCCCTGCCCGGCGGCTGCGTCATTGGCGCGCGGCCCATCAACCTTCACCTCAAGGGCTTGGCCGCCCTGGGCGCCCGGATCACCATTGAAAAGGGTTACGTCCAGGCGGTGACCCGCAAGCTCGTGGGCGCGCCGATGTTCCTGGGTGGCCGCGCCGGCTCCACGGTCCTGGGCACCGCCAATGTCATGATGGCAGCCTCCCTCGCCGAGGGCGTCACACTCATCGAAAGCGCGGCGTGCGAACCCGAAGTGGTGGACCTGGCCAGATTCCTCAATGCCATGGGGGCGCGCATCACCGGCGCCGGCAGCCCCACCATCACCGTCACTGGCGTGAAAGCCCTCCACGGCGCGGAACATGAGGTGATCCCCGACCGCATCGAGGCCGCCACCTTCGCCATTGCGGCCGCCGCCACCAACGGCGAGGTCAGCCTGCGCGGAGCGCGACCTGAACACCTGCACGCGGTGCTCGACAAACTCGAGGAGGCGGGCGTGGACATCCAGCGCCGGGCTTCCTCACTCATCGTTCGCCGCAAGGCGCGGCTCAAGCCCGTGGATGTGACCACGCTGCCCTACTCCGGGTTTCCCACCGATGTACAGGCCCAATTGATGGCCCTGCTGACACTGGCGCCGGGCATCAGCATCATCACCGAGCGGATCTTCGAGTCGCGCTTCATGCACGTCAGCGAACTGGCGCGGCTGGGCGCGGACATCGAGATCGAGGGACCCAGCGCCATTGTCAAGGGCGGACGCCGGTTGAGTGGCGCGCCGGTCATGGCCAGCGACCTGCGGGCTTCGGCCGCCCTGGTGATCGCCGGACTGGCCGCGCGCGGAACCACGCAGGTCAACCGGGTCTACCACCTGGACCGCGGTTACGAGGATATCGACGCCAAACTGCGCAAGCTCGGCGCCCGCATCCAACGCATCGAGGAATGAGCACGAAGCTGATGGGGACACTGATGATCCTGCTTGTCCTCTGGGGCGGGTACAGGATCTTCGTGTATTACAAGGAGGTCAAGGAACGGGGCTGGTACCAGGAGCAACAGGCCTCCGGCAAGGGCGTTGACCCGACCCAGCTCGCCGGCATGTCCTACGAACTGAACAGCTCGCTGAGCGCGGCGCAAAGCCAGGGCCACGCCGCGCTGAAGAAGTGGCTCGACACCTACGGCCGGCAGATTCAGGACCCGCGCAAGGCGTGGATTCAACTGGATTACTGCCAGAGCGTCTTCCGCGACAACCCCCAGGAGGCACGCGCCGTTTTCGCCTCGGTCCGCGACCGGCTGAAGGAGAGCTCGCCGGTCTATCCCCGCATGAAGCAGATGGAAAAGAGTTTCAACTGACCCACACCTCCCGCGCCCCTCATGAGTCCGGGCTCAACACCGACCTTCAAGGACCTCACCGTCACCGCCCGCAAGGTGTTGGTCGTGGATTTCGGATTCCTGGGCGACTCCGTCCAACTGATCCCCGCCCTCTGGGAGCTCCGACGACACCAGCCGCAGTCCGAACTCCATGTGCTCACATCGCGAGTTGGGGGCGAGGTGCTGCGCATGGCGCCGTGCGTGGACCGGGTATGGGACCTGGAATTAATGCCTGACCGCCGCACCTTGCGCGAACAGCTCCGCGTGCTTCGCGGACTGCGGCGCGAACACTTTGACGCCGCCTTCAATTTCAGCGGATCCGATCGCACGATCTTCTGGACCTGGTTCACCGGCGCCCGGCAGCGGGCAACCAACACCTGGGGCAGGCCGCATTTCTGGACCCGCTGGCTCATCCCCCATATCGCTCCGCAACCCGACCCCGACCTTCCCGTGGCTCAACAGCACGAGCGCATGCTAAGGACACTGGGATTTGAGTGCGGGGCACGCCGCTATGAGCTGTCGCCGGATGCAGCCGCCCGGAAACGCGCCGACAGCCTCGTCCCGCCCGGGGCCGTGCATCTCTCGATCAACGCCGCCAAGCCACTGAAGGAATGGCCGCTGGAACACAGCATCGAGCTCGGCCGCCGATTGCTGGCCCGTTCGCCGGAATGCCGGATCGTGGCTTCCGGCAGCGCGCAGCCGCGCGAGCAGCAACGTTTGCGTCAACTGGCCGACGCCGTGGACAATTCGCGACTGCAGGTGTTGCCGTCCGACCTCAGCATCCCCCAGCTTGCCGCAGTCCTGCAGCGTTGTCGCCTTCACATCGGACCCGACTCCGGCGTGATGAATCTCGCCGCGGCCCTCGGGCTGCCCACGGTGTCCTTCTTTCGCGACCAACCCGGATACAAATCCTGGCTGCCCGCAGGAACCGCTCACCGCACCTTCATCGGCCAATGCCACTGCGTCGATCATGGTCACGCCCCTTGTCTGCCTTCCGAACGGGCTGCCTGCCTCGCCGCCATCCCCCCCGAAACCGCCCTCTCGGCCGTCCTCGAACTGCTGTCCCACCCCGGGTGAATCCATCTCTGAACCCGCTCCACGAGGCCGGGCGCGAGGAAGGGATGTGTGGTCACTCAAGGCCGCCGCTCAGCGCACGGCGCAGCTTCCGACCGCGCCGAGCGGTCAAGACGAACGCTAGACATCGCACCCGTGCCGTCATCGGTGTCGCGCCTGGCACGACGCCGGGAAGGCGCGCCACCGTCCCTACCCTGCCCGCTTCCATTCACATGCCCTGCAACCTTCCCGACAAAACTTTGTCGTATATGCGACAAAGTTTTGCACTCCGCGAACCCGCCCGGCGAACGACCGGATCATGACCTGGATCAAGGACGGCGCCTCGGAACCGAGGCAGGACCTCCGTCATAGCAACTTCGATACACGGCCATGAAATGATGCAAATGATGGTTGAACTGGATCGCTCCTTCTCGCGCGAGTCCCTCCGCCAGGCCATTCAGGAACGGTTTGGAGACAACGCCCGGTTCTTCACCTGCTCGGCCCGGGACAGGACCGCGGATCAGCTGATCGATTTTCTTGCCGGGCGCGGCAAGTTTGTGGAGCGGGACAAGGGGTTCAGCACCCGGCCCGAGCACATCTGCCAGCACTGAAACAGGGGCCGGAATCGGGCCGGAATCGGGCATTGAACCCGCGCGAGGCATGCCCCACCCTTGCGGTCATGAGCAGAACCAAAAACCCAGGCAGCGGTGAAGGCTACCTCGGGGCCATCATGGTGCACCGGGTGACCCGTGCGGTGGGCATCGTGGAATACGTTGTCGAAGCCCGGGACGGCTGGCCGCCCCAACTCACCTTGAAACTGCCCGATGGCTCGCTCAGAAAGGGCAAGCTCGGCGACTTCCGTGAACCCACCGCCGCCGAACGCAAAGCCATTCCTCCCGAGCCATCTGCCGGAGAGTCTGTCTGAAAACTGTGGCGTCAGCCAACCCCCCCCTGGCTGACACGGAGCCGTGGCCTCCAGCCCGGCGGAACAGAACTGGAGGTTCGGTGAGTTTCAGACCCCTCACGATAAAATCATCCTCACTTTGCAATACCGCCATTTCCCCCACCCTGTTACATCATCCCCATGCCAACCGCACACGAAGTTGATTGCAAGGTCTTCGGCGATGACATGCAGTTCGTCGGCAAGATCAAGTCGGCGCTGTTTGGGGGTAAGGGGTTGTTCTTGGCGACGCTTCGCGGTCCCGGCAGGGTGTGGCTGCAATCGCTGCCGCTCAACCGGCTGGCGGATCGCATCGTGAAATCCGCTCCCAGCACCGGAGGCAATCGCCGCGGCGAAGGTTCAGTGCTGGGCGGCCTCGGCAACCCGCTCGACGGCGACTCAATGTCTCCACGGCGACTGACGTTAATCCGGGGTTGTATCCTGGGCCAGCTGGCGCACGATGGGGGGCATGAGCGGGCAGGGAGAACTGGACTTTTCCGGCGAGCGGCCGTCATCGGGTCTGGACCGGTGGCGGGAGGAGCGGCGGCGGGCGCAGTTGGAGCTGGCGCGCCGCCTGGATCTTCCGCTGGGCCATCCGGTCGAGGTCTGGCTGGTCAACGGCATCCGCCTGCGTGGCGAACTGCGGCTGGCCGAGGAGCGGCTGTTCGTCGATGAGTCCGCCGCCCACTCCCTGGGCTTGATGGTCGACGGGGTCGCGTTCAGCCAGAACGAAATCGAATCCTGTGTGCGTCAGGATTGAAGGAGGTCAAGGTGCTGCATGGGGCGGAGAATCCCAGGGATGTGCTGCTCCTGTTCGAGGCTGCCGACCTGGGCAAGGCCAAGGCGTTCGCCGCCTCGGACGATCTGCGTATCAAGATGAAGGAGTTCGGCGTGGTCACCACCCCGGACGTCATCTTTCTGACCGATTGAGAGAGGACCTGAGCAGGAACACCCCTTCCTCGCCGGAGGCGGAAACCCACGAGGCTTCCGGCTCCAAGGATGCGGGGGCAAGCAGCGACGCAAGCGTGGCCGGTGTGTGGCGATAGGAGAAGAACAGCCGCAGCACGTCGCGGGCTTCGAATGCGAAGGAGTCCCCTTCCACATGGGCTGAGGCGGCGCGCTGAAACACAAAATCGGCCTGAATCCGCAGCAGTCCACTGCCGACCGGCGCTTCCTCGATTCGAAAACAGATTTCGCCCGCATCCAGAATCCCCAGGTCTGCGAGCAACAGGCCCAGCCAGTCGCGCGTGAGATCGTTGTCGTATTGCGGCATCACCTGCTCGACGCCGCGCCGATAATCCGGTCCGGGCGCGAGATTGGCGCTGCACAGGACGAGATCGCCGGGACGCACCAACCGCTGCAACACCGTCCGGGTCACCTCGGGTTCAAAGTTGGGGATCAGCCCGAAGAAGGTGATGACACGTCGCGCGCCGGGAATCGTCCGCGCCTCGATGAACGCGCCGAGGTCGTGGGCCAGGGGCAGGTCACCGACCCATCCGGAACAGCGGGTGGGATCCAGATGTTGCCAGGCGGCCTGTAGCGTGGAGATCACCATGCCGGGGCTGACGTCCGCAGCCAGGAACCCCACGTTGCGATTCCCATCCACGAGTGCCCGAAGCAGTGCCGTTTCCTTCTGGCCACCGCCGCAACCGAGTCCGATCAGTTGAACCGCCTCCCGGCCCAGCTGTTCGAGAACGACGTTGAACGCCGGCGGATAGGTGCCGCGAAAATCCGCCTCCCGCCGCGCGGGCGAATGCGCTTCGTGCAGTCGCAGCCACCGGCGCACCTGGCGGGGCGATTCATAGTGGAACTTGGGATTGACCTCGCGGCGGCGGAGCGAATCGCGCAGGTGGGTCGCCAGCGAGTCCGGCCATTGGCTCTCGTGAATGGTGAGGGACGCGTGTGCGGGCATGGGGGCAAGGCTTTCATAAGGACGCACCCGGGGAAAGCCGGATTCCTCCGCGCGGCAACGCCCGCACCTTCCTGCCACAACCGACCGCCCAACCAGCCCCTTCTGAGTCGGAGCTCCGTTCGTGTAGTTGGCATGTGGTGTTTCGAGGAAAGTATTTGCCCGGGTTGCATGCGGTGCCAGGCGCTTTTCCCGGTTTTCAGTTGTCAAGTTGACTGAAAGCCAGACAATCCCCCCGTGCAGTGGTTTTCCTTGTCCAAGTTGACCGGTCATCTTCCGAAGCGGGCGCACACGATTCTGTTGACGTGCATTTTTGGTCTGGCCGCCGGCCTGGCCGCGGTGGTTTTCCAGCAGGTGATCAACCTGCTGTTCGACTTCGCGTTTGTGCGGCAATCCCAGCGTCCGTTCTGGGAGTT
>JALOTU010000130.1 GCA_025457725.1 Verrucomicrobiota bacterium | reverse complement strand
AGCTTGACGCCCCCTTGGTGCGGAGAGCTCTCCGCTTGCAACTGCGCTATGCGAATTGCCGTGGATGTCATGGGTGGGGACCATGGCTGCGGCGTCGTTCTGGAAGGGGTAAAGCGAGCCCTGAACGCGGATAAAGAGATTGCTGCCGCCTTTCTGGTGGGGCAGGAGAACCAGATTCAGGCTTCGCTCAAATCCTGCGGACTACGAGACTCCAGGGTGCAAGTCGTCCATGCCAGCGAGGTTCTCACCATGGAGGATAAACCTGCGGCAGCTTTGCGCAAGAAGCGTGACTGCTCGATAGCCCGGGCTGTGGAGCTCGTGCGGCACGGCAAGGCGGACGCCGTGATCTCCCTCGGCAATACCGGCGGCATCTTCGCGGCCTCCACCTTCAAGCTGGGGCGCTTGCCCGGCGTGGATCGAGGTGGCATCGCCACCGTCATCCCAACACCCGACCGGCAATTTGTACTCTTGGATGCCGGGGCGAACATCGATTGCACGTCCATCAATCTCCTGCATTACGCCGTCATGGGAAGCGTTTACGCGCGTGAAGCCTTGGGCTATTCCTCACCCCGTGTGGGCATCCTGAGCGTCGGAACGGAGGATGGAAAGGGCAATGAGCTGACCTTGGGAGCATTTGATCTTTGCCGGCAGGTGGACATCAATTTTGTGGGTAACGTCGAGGGGCACGATCTGTTTCGAGATGCTGTGGACGTGGTCGTATGCGACGGATTTGTCGGCAATATTGTTCTCAAGACCATCGAAAGTCTTGCCATGGCGATGTTCTCCTTCATGAAGCGTGAGCTCACCCGCAGCCTGAAGCGACAGTTGGGCGCATTGCTGGCTCAAAACGCATTTCGAACCATCAAGGCGAGGATGGATCCGGAAGTCTATGGCGGCGCGCCTCTGCTTGGTTTCAATGGCATCGTCATGAAAGCCCACGGATCAGCCCGGGAAAAGGCCATCGCCAACGCCATCCGCGTGACCCAGGACACCGTCAAGCACAAGGTGAATCAAGTGTTGGCGGCGGAAATCGCCAAAGCCAACCGCCGCCTGCACCTGGGCGGGGATGATGGTGCCGCACCAGTGATCGAATGACTCCCGACACCTCCAGAAAACTCGTCAACCCACGAGCCCGCCACAATTTCCAGGGGCGCACCTGCTCCATCACCGGCGTGGGGGCCTGTGTTCCGTCCCGCATCCTGACCAACCAGGATCTTGAGAAAATGGTTGAGACGTCGGATGAATGGATTCTCAGCCGCACGGGCATTCGTGAAAGACGGCTGGCAGCGGACGGCGAAACCACTTCGGATCTGGCTGCCGGCGCAGCCAAACGCGCCTTGAAGCAGGCTGGGGTTTCGCCCGAAGACGTAGATTTGATCATCGTCGCCACGATCACCCCGGACATGCCTTTTCCGGCAACGGCTTGTCTGGTTCAGCGGAAGCTCGGATCGAAGAAGGCTGCCGCATTTGATTTGGAGGCTGCGTGTTCCGGATTTGTTTATGGGTTGGAAATCGGGCAGCAATTCATCATGTCGAGGACCTATGAAACAGTTCTGGTGATAGGGGCGGAGAAACTTTCGACTATTGTTGACTGGAAGGACCGCAATACTTGTGTGCTTTTTGGTGATGGAGCCGGTGCGGCTGTGCTTCAGCACCGTCCCAATTCCCATGGATTGCTGACTGCGGTCATGGGGGCCAATGGGGAGAATGCCGATTTGCTTTACATGCCCGGTGGTGGTTCCAAATGTCCGGCCACCTCCGATTCGGTGGCGGCACGTTTGCATTTTCTCCGCATGGATGGCAGGGAGACCTTCAAGAACGCAGTGCAGGCAATGCTGACGGCCGCGCAGGAAGCGCTGGCGCGCTGCGGTTTGGACATTTCCCAGATCAAGTGCATCATACCCCATCAAGCCAACAAGCGGATCATCGACGCCGTGGGAACCCGGCTGGGGGCGCGTCCCGAACAGATCTTTGTCAACCTCGACCGATATGGAAACACCTCCGCTGCCTCCGTTGCCATCGCGCTGGATGAGGTGGTCGCCACGGGGCGGATCCAGCGAGGGGATCTGGTCTTGATTGTGGTTTTTGGTGCCGGATTGACATGGGGAGCGGCTGTGATTGAATGGTAGACGTTTGACGATCCAACAACCTGTGCTACCTTGACCTTGATTTTATGAGTGCCAGAAAAGCTGCATCACCGGTTTCATCCCCCAGTCAGGTTACCGTGCAAGGCCGGCAAACCAGTTTGTCGCTCTCCCCGGACGCGGTGGTGATCCACCGCGGCGGCATTGAGTTCCGCAGTCCGTCCCCCTTCAATTCCTGGACTGAGATGACGCTTACGCTTCAGACCCCGGATGGCGAATCGATACGATGTTCCGGGGTGGTGGTTTCCTGCACGGGCAACAAACATGTGGGCTACCATGTGTCGATGGTCTTCACTGGTCTCTCCGAACGAGCTGAAGCTCAACTGGCGGCCATGGCGTTTACGATCTAGCCTCCCTCCTTCTATGTCGCTATAGTGTGGCGGCATGGAACTTTTTCAACAAATCCTCAAGGCCGCCGTTGACGGGGGCGCTTCCGACATTCATTTCAAGGTGGATGGCCCTGTCATCTTCCGGATCAGCAGTGAACTTATCGCGGTGGATAGCCCGAGCCCGACACTCGAATGGATCAACAAAGTGGTGGAGCGCATCATCCCTTCCCACCTCAAGGAACGATTGCAGGAGGAACGCGGTGCGGATTTTTCCTACTTTATCCCCGAGGTCGGCCGATTTAGAACCAATATTTTCCAGCAGCGGGGACAGTGGTGCATTGCCATGCGCCATGTGAAGACCAAGGCCCCCGATTTTTCAACCTTGGGACTCCCGTCGACTCTGGCGGAGATTGCAGAAGCACCGCGGGGCATCGTGCTGGTGACAGGGGCCACGGGTTCGGGCAAATCCACCACGCTGGCGGCCATGATCGAACATATCAACACCCATGCGAAGAAGCACATCATCACCATGGAGGATCCCATTGAGTTCGTGTTCGAGGATAATCAATGCATCATTGAACAACGTGAGGTTGGGTTGGACACCTTGTCGTTTCATGCTGCACTCAAGCACGTTCTCCGGCAGGATCCGGATGTCATCATGGTCGGCGAGATGCGCGATGCCACCAGTTTGAACGCCGCCATCAGCGCCGCCAATACCGGGCACCTTGTGCTTTCCACCCTGCATACGAACAATGCCGCCCAAGCGCTGAACCGCGCCATGGAGTTCTTCAACGCCGAGGAGCGGGAGCAGGTGCGGCGACAGTTGGTGGGGACCCTGCACGCGGTGATCTGCCAGCGGATGGCGGTCACGGTCAACGGAGGGATGACCCCTGCGGTTGAAATAATGATCAATACCCCCACGGTGCGAAAGCTCATCGAGGAGAACCGCCTGGACAAACTCCCCGCCGCCATCGAGACAGGCACGGATGACGGAATGCAGAATTTCAACCAGGCCCTTTACAAACTGGTGAAGGAGGGGAAGATCACCGAGAAGGAGGCGATGGCCAAAGCCACCAACCCGCAAGCGCTCGAGATGAACCTCAAGGGCATCTTTTTGTCGGAAGGCAAACGGATACTAGGTTAATCGAGGTCCCTGGCGGAAAATCAAATCGTATCCGATCCAGAAAACCGGCGCGTCCACGATTGCATGGCTGAGGTAGCAGGGCCATACCGATTGGTACCGCAGATACAACCAGCTCCAAGTGACGCCTCCGATAAACACACCCACCGAGCCCAGCACCGTAATCCGCCAGTCGAACTGCGCGGCCAGCGCGATGACATGGTGCGCTGTGAATCCAAGACTGGCGGCGATGATGGCAATCCCGCCAGGCGCGAGGGTTTCGAATTTTCTGAACACGAACCAGCGCCACACATACTCCTCCATCAGAGAGTTCAGGGTAATCCAATAGATGGCTCCTATCAGGTAAACAATGGGGTGGTCGAGTCCTGTTCTCGCTGCACGAATGGAAATCGTCTGCGGATCAACAAGGCCGTATTCAAGCGCTATCGCGTAAATGCCCAGGATCGTCCCGGCGATGAGGATGCCCGACGTTGCCGCCATTCCAAACCCCCCGCGTCGCGGACGCGACCAGCTCATGGGGCGGCGATCCACGAAAAGCAACCAGCAGAGAGGCAACAGCAGGATCCAGAGTTTGCTGGCGATGAAAATGGCCCGGCCGGCCGCAGTCTCCGGCCACAGCAGAAGCGAGGCTGCAACGCCGATGCTGGGTGCGGGCAGCAGCAACGCCAACCCCCAAAGGGCCCGCTGTCGCTCGCGTTTTTGTGACCTCGGAGGCACGTGACCGGTCGCCGCGTTCATGAGGGCTTGCCGGCTTGGTCGGGTTACTTGCAGTTCTGGCAGAATCTGGCCAGGAGAGGCTTCAATTGGGCCCGTTTCCTTGAAGGCCAGATGTCAGGATGGGTCAGGATGGCATTGTTCAAGGCGGTGTGTTCGGGCCAGTCTGCCGTCCGGGGAATCTCCGGGATCACGTGACGAATGATCCTTTTCGCGGTTTCAGCATTTCGGTGGAGCAGCTCGATCACCATCTCGACGGTCACATGAGCCTCATCCTCCTTCCAGCTGTCGTAGTCGGTCACCATGGCCATGGTGGCATAGGCGATTTCGGCTTCGCGGGCGCAGCGCGCCTCCCCCAGGTTGGTCATGCCGATGACGCCGTAGCCCGCCCGATGGTTGCTCAGGGATTCGGCGCGGGTGCTAAACGCGGGGCCTTCCATGTTGACGTAGGTGCCGCCGTCATGAACCCGGGCCTTCAGGGTGCGGGCGCTTTTCAGCAGGAGCTTTCGCAGATGTTCGGATACCGGGTGGGCGAACGCCACATGAGCCACAATCCCACCGCCAAAGAAGGTGTGTTCAAAATCCCGCTTGGTTCTGTCAATGAATTGATCCACCAGGACGATGTCCGAGGGCTTGTACCTCGCCTGTAATGAACCCACGGCACTGACGCTGATGATCCACTGCACGCCCAGTTTCTTCAGAGCCCAGATGTTGGCCCGGTGATTCAGCTCGCTGGGGAGCAATCGGTGTCCCCTCGCGTGTCGCGGCAGGAAGACCAACTCGCGTCCCTCCAGACGGCCCGTCAACAATTGGTCCGAGGGGGGGCCGAAGGGCGTTTTCACTGTGGCCCAGCGCTGGCGGGTCAAGCCTTCGATCTCGTAGAGACCCGTTCCTCCAATGATGCCGACGCGGGAATGCATTTTTGCCATGCGGAGGATTAAGCCTGTGGGCCCTGCGCAGGGCAAGTTTGTTTCCTTTGTTTGCTGTCTGGGTTCATGGATTTGGTGGGGATGACACTTGCATGGCTCGTGTTCCCAAGGGTATAACATCCCTCAAAGGACCCTTATGAAACCAACTCAACGCGGACAAGTCACTTCACGGAATGTTTTGTGCGTCATCATGGGAGGAGGTCAGGGCTCCCGCCTCTTCCCCCTCACGAAGGAGCGCGCCAAGCCCGCGGTTCCCCTGGCGGGCAAGTACCGTCTGGTTGACATTCCCATTTCCAATTGCATCAACTCCGGTTTTCGCCGCATCTATGTGTTGACCCAGTTTAACAGCACCTCGATGCACCGACATTTGTCCTGGTCATACAAGTTTGATCACTTTTCGGGTGGTTTTGTGGAAGTGTTGGCCGCGCAGCAGACATTTGCAGATACCTCCTGGTATCAGGGAACAGCCGATGCAGTGCGCAAGAATATGCAGCATTTCCTCAATCATGATTTCGATTACCTCCTGATTCTGAGCGGCGATCAACTTTACCGGATGGATTTCCGCCAGGTGGTGACGCAGCACATTGACTCCCAGGCCGAGGTGACCATCGCTACCATCCCTGTGAATCGGAACGATGCCCAGTCCCTGGGGATTATGCAGATCAACTCGGACCGGATCATCACTCGATTCGAGGAGAAGCCCAAGGATCCGGCAGTGCTTGACGGATTGCGTCTGGATCGTGGCTGGTACGAGCCCTTGGGTATCGGTGGGGGGGAAGAACTCTTCCTGGCTTCAATGGGCATTTACGTCTTCAACCGCCCGGTGATCAAGGAGTTGCTCAATAACAGTTTCTCGGATTTCGGCAAGCACATCATTCCCAAGGCGATCGATACCCATCGGGTGGGCTCCTTCGTTTATCAGGGGTACTGGGAGGACATCGGCACCATCCGCTCCTTCTTTGAGGCGAATCTCGATCTGACCGCGGCGCTCCCAAGGTTCAATTTCTTTGATATGCACGCACCGATTTTCAGTCGCCCCCGCTTTCTCCCGGGCACAAAGATCAACGGGGCCGAGGTGGAACGCGCAGTGATTGCCGATGGATGCATCATCAATTCCGCCAAGATTCGCAACAGCATTGTCGGAGTGCGCAGCGTGATCAACTCCGGCACCGAGCTTCACCGCGTGGTGGGCATGGGGTGCGACTTCTTTGAAAGTCTCGAATCCATCGAGCAGCACGAGCGCGAAGGGCTTCCCCGCATGGGCATCGGCTCAAATTGCCGTATCGAGAACACGATCATCGACAAGAATGCGCGGATTGGCGACAACGTGATCATCAGTCCCAAGGACAAGCCCGATACAGTGGATCACGACCTGTACTTCATCCGTGACGGCATCGTGATCATTCCCAAGGGTGCGATCATCCCGCATGGAACTGTG
>JALOTU010000129.1 GCA_025457725.1 Verrucomicrobiota bacterium | reverse complement strand
GACTTTTTCATTGGTTTCGCTTGGAGATCAGTCAGAACCGCCTGGGACGCTACCTGAATTCCAACCGCGTTCATGAGTGGTTCCATCCCCACGGCTGGGAACCCGAAGTGCTTCAATGCCTGATGGCCGGTGAATGGAACGGCCCGGTCTGGGATGTGGGGGCCTCGCTCGGGCGTCATGCCTACAGGATCGCCCGCCGCAACCCCGTCGTCGCCTTTGAGCCCAACCTCAATGTGCTGCAGTTCCTCGGCTACAACCTCATGCAGACGCCGGAAGTGGTGCTCGTCCCCTGCGCCTTGACCCCGGACGGCAAGCCCATGAAGGGAACCTGCCATGCGGATTTCATGGCGCCCCCAACCGGACCGCAGGTGGCCACCTTATCCGTGGGGGAGGCTCTGCGGAAGTTTGGCCGTCCGGGCCTGATCAAGATTGATATCGAGGGGGGCGAGTATGAACTGCTCAAGTGCCCGGAGTTACAGGGCATCCCCTTGTTGATCGAGTGGCACGCGGACATCCCCAAGGAACAGCCCGGTTGGGATCTCAAGACCATTGACAAGTCGCATTCGCTGTTGACGCCGAAAACTGCCTGAGCCACGCCGATGCCTGCCACACCCCTGGTCAGCCTGCTGATCCCGACCTTCAACAACGGGCGCACCGTTGCCGACTCCATTGCCTCGTGCCTCAACCAGACGTTTCGGGATCTGGAGATCATTCTCTATGACGAGGCGAGCCAGGATAACACGCGGGCCATTCTGCAGGAGGCGGCCTCGCGGGATCCCCGCATCAAAGTGATGGTCAGCGATTCCAATTCCGGCCCGGTGCGTGCCTGGCGCAAGTTACTGCATGCCGCGAGCGGCCGCTGGAGCACGTTTGTCTGGTCCGACGACCTGCTGTTGCCCGACTATCTGGAACGGCTGCTGGCAGTGTTGGAGAAGAATCCCAAGCACCTTCTTGCCGGGTGCAATTGCTATATTGACGACTGCGAGGAGAGCCCGGCGGGCGGCCTCATCGAGTTCAAGCCCTACACCCCGACCGGGCGGCAGCGGCGCCTCCACGAATTCGATACGCTGACACTAAAGGGTGACGAATACGCCCTGGGCATTCTGGCGGATGTGTTCCCCGTCAACCAGATTTGCAGCCTCTTTAATACCCAGGCGGCCCGGGAGGTGTTCGACCATTACATTGAGTTCGAGAATCCCTACGGGTTTGACTTCTCGCGTCATGCCTACGGGAATGATGTGGCCTTCCTCAGTGAGTTGGGGCTGCGCTCCGGTGAATTGACGGAAATCGGCGATCCCCTGGTGGTGGTCCGCGGGTCGCCGGCGAGCATGACGGTCAACGCCCGCCGCAGCCACCGCTGGCAGTATTGGCTGCAGTACATCTGGGCCTTTCGCACCGCCTGGACCCGGTGCCGCCATCTTTCTCCGCGTATGAACGCGTTGATCCGCGTGGCGGATGACCGGGTGAGTTTTTGCGACACATTCTATTCGCTCCAGAAAGGCCGCTGGCCGCGCCTGATCCACCCGGCCAAGTTTATGCGCGCCGGCTGGTTCCTCCTGCGGCAGGACCATCGGATCAACCGGGGGGTTTCCGTGGCGACCGTGCAGGCCTGGCTGGCGCGACACGGCCACGGCTGAAACCGGCCGGGGCAATCCGTGGGATCAAGCCCTAACCATCAGCTCCGCCAGTTGTTCCAGATCCACCCTGGGCCGCCATCCCAGTGAATGAATTCGCGCGGGGTTGGAGACCAGGCGAGGATACTCCGCTTGGAAGTCCGCCTTCCCGGTGAGATAGTTTCTCCAATCCAATCCCACCACCTTAAAGCAGGCTTCCGCCCATTGCTCCACCGTGTGGGTGATCCCGGTGCCGAGATTCGCCTCGAAAACCGCCTCCTGGTTTACCAGCGCCCACATCGCCGCCACCGTGTCTCCGGCGAACGTCCACTCCTTCTCCACGCGCAGATCACCCACCTCCAGTTGGAAACTCTCGCCCCGTCCCGCACGCCGGGCGGCATCCGCCAGGATCTTGCTCAAGTGACCCGGCTTGCGTCGCGGACTCTCGTGGTGGAACAGGTAGCCGAAATAGGCCTTCACCCCCAAACGCCGATAGTAACGCGCCAGATACGTTGTATAGATCCGGGTGGCCGCATACGGGCTATGCCCCTCAAAGGGATCCTCCTCGGAAATCGGCCGGCCCCGATTGACGAACTGCAATCCGCTCCCCGCCAGAAAGACCCGGCTTTGCGGGCTGCAGGTGTGCACGGCTTCCAGAATGTTGAGGCTGCCCGTGCCGATGGTAGCGTGGTTTTCGAAGGCTGCGGCGTGACGGGTCGTGGAGTGGGCGGCCAGATGAAACACAAAGTCCGGCTGCTGTTGCCGGATCAGGGCAGTCACCAGATCGCGATCCGCCACATCGCCCACCACCGCCGCCTGGGAACGCGACACGCCCATCACCTGCTGTCCTGCCTGGTGGCACAGGAGTGACAGGTAGTGCCCATCCTGCCCGTTGGCCCCAAAAATCAGCACGGACATGGGCGGCCTAGCTGCGCTGGATGATTTCGATGGTGGGCAGCGGGAAGATGAAGCCGATCCCCGCATCCAGCGTGGCCTTCTCGCGCTTGAGAAACTCCTCCTTGAAATGCCACGGCAGCACCAGATAGTAGTCCGGTTTCCGCTTGCGCGATTCCGCCTCACTCACAATGGGGATGTCCGTGCCCAGGGTAAAGGCTCCATACTTGTCCGGGTTGCGTTCGGCGGCGCATTCGATGACCCGACTGTCCAGGTTGCACCATTGCAGGATGGTGTTCCCCTTGGTGGAGGCTCCGTAAACATGGATGCGTTTGCCCTCCCGTTTGAGCCGCTTGATCAGGGCGACCAGTTCGTCCCGATGCAGGTTGATGCGATCCTGGAAGGACTTGTAGGGCTTGTCCGTGTCCAGCTCCAGGTCGAATTCCTGATGCCGC
The DNA here is from genome assembly GCA_025457725.1 of Verrucomicrobiota bacterium. GTDB lineage: Bacteria > Verrucomicrobiota > Verrucomicrobiia > Limisphaerales > DSYF01 > JALOTU01. The sequence continues at coordinate 4,220 of JALOTU010000129.1, read as the reverse complement.
AGGGTCTTCACTCCCTGGGTCCAACTCTCGCTGCGGTATTTGTCGCAGCTTCCATGCGTGACGTAGCAACGAATGCTCCCGCCATTAATGGAGTTCAATTCCGCGCGCACCACCTTCAGGCCGCACCGCCGGAAAATAGTCTCCAGCACCGAGAGGCTGTAGTATTCCAGGTGCTCGTGGCAGATGGTGTCGTAGGAGTTGCGCTCCAGCATCGAGGGCATGTAGGACATTTCCACCACCCACAGTCCGTCGGGGGCCAGCAGGGACCGGATGGACTTCACAAATGCGACCGGATCCTCCAGATCGTAAAACATGGCAATGGAGGTGATGACATCGAACTTCACCTTGGGATGTCGGCGCTCGAGTTCCGCCGAAGGAAAGACATCCTGGATCACCGTGATCCCCCCCTGGATCTCCTGGGCAATGTCCGAGGGGTCCACGCCAAATTTGCGGTATCCGGCAGGATAACTCTTGAGCAGCGTCCCGTCGTTGCAGCCGATGTCGAGCACCGTCCCGCGTTTGCGTTTCACCATTGTGGCGGCCGCCTTGACGATGCCTTTGAGGTGATCTCGCATCGTCTGGTTCGTTCCGGAGCGATACCAATACGAGGAATAAAGGATCTCGGGCGGTACGCTGTGCGCCATCTGCAACAGGCCGCAGGCCTGCTCATCCGCCGTGGGGTCACACCGCACCAGTTCGCAGGGAATGCGCCTCAGAGGCGGCATTTCATCGCCCGGTTTCACAAACGAGCCCTGCAGATGCTGGTCTCCCAGATCAATCACTTGACGCAACGAGGCGGAGCCGCAGATCCGACAGGTCTTCCGATGTACCAAATGCATGACGGCAGGCTACCAGCGGTTCTCAGGGAGTGAAATGAGGATTTTTGGGCGCTCGCTGCTTCCTCCCAAGCGGGTTCCCGATCGAGGCAACCACCACCGGCCGGAGCGCGGAGTGATAGAACGAGAACTCGTCCATCAATCCGTCGAAATGAAACGCGGTTCCGGTGCTGCTGGTGGCGTTGCCCCCGAGGGTTACATGGGCAATGGCGTTCAACACCTGGATGGGCGCATGGACTTCCTCGGCCACCTGGAAGCCGTTGACATGGAGTCGGCGCGTGCCGTGGGGTTGATCGTACACTGCGGCCACATGCTGCCAGGCGTTAAGGGTCAGGACATTCGCGGCCTCGAACGCGTGGAAGGAGGAATCCACCTGGTAAGCGGCGTCGGAGATGCCGAAGTGCAATGCCCGGTTTGGACCGGTGTGCAGCATCGGGGTTTCCTCAGCGTCTTTTTTCCCTGTGGGTTTGCGGGTAGGACGGCTTCGGGGGGGAAATTCGCGTTGAACCCGGACGGGGGGCAGGTCATGATCAGGCCCAGCTTGATCTCCTTTCAATGACACGCACCGGGACAACCGCGGGTTCGCAGAGGATCGCCACACCCAGCCGCTCATGAACGAGTCTTCGGTGGAGATCGTCATCCTGAACTACAACGGACGGGAACACACCCTGCGTTGTCTGGAGTCACTCAAACAAACGGACTACCCCAACTTCAAGGTCACGCTCGTGGACCAGAACTCCTCCGATGGGACCGCGGAGGTTGTGGCCAAGCTGCATCCCTGGGTCCATTTGATCCGCAACCGGGTGAACAGTGGGTTCTGCGAGGGCAACAATCAGGCACTTCGCTCCTCGACGGCCCGTTACTGCGTTCTGCTGAACAACGACACCCTCCAGGATCCCGGCTGGCTGGCCGAATTGGTGCGGGTGGCGGATCGGATGCCGGAGGTGGCGGCGCTGCAGCCCAAGGTGCGTTCGTTGCGCCAGCGACACAAATTCGACTATGCCGGCGCGGCGGGAGGGTTCATTGACATCTACGGCTATCCCCACTGCCGCGGCCGCATCTTCGACGAAGTGGAGGAGGACCGGGGTCAATACGACGACTTTCACCGGGTGTTTTGGTGTTGCGGGGTGGCCATGTTTCTGCGTCGGGAGGTATTGGAGCAGGTGGGTTACCTGGATGAATTGATGTTCTCCTACGCCGAGGAAACCGACCTGAGCTGGCGATTGAACCTGGCGGGCTACCAGCAATACGTGGTGCCCCAATCCGTGGTCTATCATGTGGGCAGCGGGGCGTGGGGCAACAAGCGGCTGCAGTCCCGCAAGGAATATCTCCTGCATCGCAACCACTGGATCATCCTCTTCAAAAACTACACACCCAAGACCTGGTTGCGGGTTTTTCCCGTGAAGTTGCTGCTCGAGAGCTTGGCGTTTGCGCGCTTTCTCCTCACCAGTCCGTCCCGCTCGCTCGCCATTCTGAAGGCCAATTTCTGGATCCTCAGCCATTTGCCCCTGTTATGGCGAAAGAACCGGGAGATCATGAAATTGCGGACGCAGACGGATGCTGCGATCATGCAACGCATGGTGCACGTGAGCATTGCCTGGCATTATTTCGTGCTCGGAAGCCGTCGCACCTTCGCCGATTTTGTGGCCTTCATTGAACGCTACTGAACCGACATGAAGGCTGCCATCGAAGTGTTGATCCGCAGGATGGCGCGCCTGTTCGGCATGCGCCTGATCGTCGCCCTCCGCCCGCCGGTGGCTGCACGCCTGCTGAAGGCGGCTCGCGCATTCCTCGGGGTGGAGCCCGACCGCAGGCCGCCGTCAAACGTCAGCATCAGCACCTGCGGGTGGTTCCGGCAATCCGCTGCGGGCTCGGGTGCACGCTGTTGTGAGTTGACATCCGCCGTGACGCACCAGCGCAGGTTGCCCTGGACTTGTGACGCCGCGTTGCATTGGAAATTCGGGGCAAGGGTTTCCCATACCACTCCCCCCATCTTTCTGGCCGATCTCCCCAACGCTCGCGTGGTGGGCAAGGCGGGGTTTGTGGTAGCCCCGGACGAAACCGTGTTGGCGGATGTTTCACTTGAATGGTACATCCCGCCGGAGCGGCATTCATTGCTCTTCCGACCCTGTCTGCCAACGCCCCAGATTCTTGCGGGCACCAGCGTGGCGTTGGCCGTCGCATCGGGTGATGCGTATTACCATTGGTTTGTCGACGTGCTGCCGCGCCTGGCGGTTCTTGAAAAGGCGGGCATCCATCCCTCACAGGTGGACCACTTCATCATCAACGGGGGGAATCTGCCATTCCAACAGGAGTCGCTCGACAAACTAGGGATCGCATCCAATCGCCGGGTTCCGACCTCCCGCCCGTTCCACGCCAAGTGCGAGCGGTTGTTGGTGCCCTCGCGGGCGGGGATTTCCGGCAACCCGCCGTCCTGGGTGGTGGAATTCTTGCGCGAGCGGTTCAGGACCGCAATGTCGGATGGCCGCCAAGGCCTGCGTCTCTATATCAGCCGGGGCCGCGCCAAGTATCGGCATCTGACGAATGAAGCGGAAGTCCGGGCGCTGCTGGAAGGGCTGGGTTTCCAAACGGTCCATTTGGAGACACTATCTTTCCACGAGCAAGTGAGGCTGTTCTCTTCGGCAGAAGCCGTCGTGGCACCGCACGGAGGCGGGTTGACCAACATTGTGTTCTGTCCACCTGGCGCCAAGGTCATCGAGCGAGCCCCCAGGCCCTTCAAGGATAGCCAGGCTTCAGAGGCGGACATCACCGCAGACCTTGGCGTGGTTCGGGCGCTCTTGCGACAGGCAGGCATTCAGTAAATGGCTTATGGTTGAAAGCGCTTCTTGAAGCCTTACTGATCCAGATCAAGCTTTGGATAGAATCACCTGCGCATGCAAATCAGATCGAGGTGCCGCGCGCTGTGGCGCCGCCGCTCCTTGCGGGCATAGTCAAGAAGGACAGAAGCAGGGATTTCCTCATTGGGCTCCTTCACGTTTGAAAAAGAAAACCCACGATCCTGAAGGAATCTAATGACTTCGCAAGGGTCTGTGCCGGCTGAAGACAAGCCAGATGGCCAAAACTCAATTAACACAATGATGTTCTTGTTGTTTTGGAGGACTTGATGCATCCCTTTAAGCGCGTTCATTTCAGCCCCTTGCACGTCCATTTTTATTAGATCTATGGTGCAGTCAAAGTTCTGGAAATACTCATCCAGGCTTGTTCCTTTCACACACACAGCAGGTCGTTTCTCTTCAGCTTCGTATACGCGGTGATCCCCAAGATTGCCTTCGGAAAGAAACAGCTTTACCTCCCGTGGGCCATCCAAAACCGCTTGTTCGATCAAAGTCACATTCCTGTAATCGTTGGCGAGGATGTTCTTTC
>JALOTU010000128.1 GCA_025457725.1 Verrucomicrobiota bacterium | reverse complement strand
GAATCGGATCTGGTGATTTATGAGATGCACGTGGGAGCCTTCCACGATCCCTCCCCCTGGCCCATCAACAATCTCCCCGGCAAGTTCAGCGATGCCATCGCAAAGCTGGATCACCTCCAGGATCTCGGCGTGAACGCCGTTGAGCTGTTGCCGATCTGGGAGTTCCCGGGCGACTACAGCTGGGGTTACAACCCGTCGGATCCCTACACAGTGGAGAACGCCGGCTATGGGGGTCCGGATGGATTGAAAGCGTTTGTGAAGGCGGCGCACGACCGCGGCATCAGCGTCCTGTTGGACGTCGTTCACAACCATTACGGGCCGAGCGACCTCGACCTGTGGGGCTTTGACAACGGGGCGACGCCGGGCATTTACTTCTACTCCGGCGCCTTGGGCCAGACAGGCTGGGGGGATACGCGTCCCAACTATTCCGCGGAAGGTGTTCGCTCTTACATCATCGACAACTTCAATATGTGGATGGACGAGTATCACGTGGACGGGTTTCGCTGGGACTCCGTCGGGACCATGCGGTTCTATTCCGGCGGCAGTGTGCCGGGAGCGGACACGCTGATCCAATACATCAACAACACGGAGATCCGGGCGAACCGTCCGGGCGTCATCAGCATCGCCGAGGATCAGGCTTACGGACAGGGATTTCATGGGGAATGGGACACCGGGTTTTGGGGGGTCCTGGTCGACGAGGCCAGCAAGGCCAACGACGCTGACCGGAACATGTTCACGCTCTGGGGTGAGATCGGAGGCTCCAGCTTCTTCAATGTCATCTTTGCCGAGAACCACGACAAGGTGGGCGCCCTGAACGGGGCGGACCACCAGCGGTTGCCCAAGCGGATTGATTCCGGCAATCCGGAGAGTTACTGGGCGCGCAAGCGGTCCATGCTGGCGTCGGCCGTGCTCATGACCACCCCGGGCATCCCCATGCTCTTCATGGGCCAGGAGATGCTGGAGACCAATCAATTCTCCGATTCCAAGCCGCTGGACTGGAACCGTACGATCACCCAGTCCGGCGTCGTCAATTTTCATCGGGACATGATCCATCTCCGCCGCAACCTGGATGGCGTCAGCCTGGGCCTGACCGGTCCGTCCGTGACCCAGCAACACCTCAACAACAGCGCGAAGGTGCTGGCTTACCATCGTTGGGGCGCCGGCGCGGACGATCAGGTGATGGTGATCATGAACTGGTCCGCCACCTCCTTCGGTTCCTACAATCTGAACTTCCCGGAAAACGGGAGGTGGTATGTGAACCTGAACTCCGACTGGACCCGATACGGCTCCGACTTCGGCAACTTCGGCAGCCTGACCGTGGACGTGGCGGGCAACAGCGGCACCGTTGCCATCGCCCCCTACAGCGTCCTGATCCTCTCGCGGCAGGCGCATCCGGAACTGGATTCGGATGCGGACGGCCTGCTGAACGGTTGGGAACAGGAACATTTTGGCGATCCGCTCGTGGCCGTCGCCACGAACGACTTCGATCTCGACGGCGCCGACAACCTTTCCGAGCAGGCGGCGGATACCGATCCCAAGGCCGCGGGCTCGGTGCTGAAGCTGCTGAGCGCCAGCCTGACGGGCGGGAACCTCACCCTGAAGTGGAAGGGCGGCGTGAACGTGCGCCAGGTGCTGCAGAAGGCGAACACCGTCACCGGCACCTGGACCCCCGTCTTTACCAACAATCCACCCACGCCGCTGACCAACTCCCTCGTGTTGGCCGCGCCCGACGCACAGAGCTACTTCAGGATTTCCGCCGGGCCTTAGCTAGCCGGTCGAGTGCCGTTGATTGGCACCGGGCTTCGGCCCGGTGGTCGCCAGCGAAGGTGAGAACAGCCGTTGAAACGGCTCAGTTTTTGGTGACCCTCGGGTCACCGGGCTGAAGCCCGGTGCTAGCAGGGAGCGCGGGACGTCCCCGGCCCGCAGCAAGCCACGACAACCCGGGAGGTCCGCCGCTGCGAGAGACGCGCGTCGTCAGGGGCCGGAGCTCTCTGCGTCCCCGGAGGATGACGCGGTCCGGTGCAGCTTGCCGGAATTGACTTTGTGCCCAAACCGGACCAAACCGCTCGGCTAATGGCATTACCCCAGTGGTCTATTCGGGCAGCCCTTCGGGAGGAACCGGACCCTGGTCGAGCAGCGCCAGCATCTGTTGATAGAAGGTCGCGTATTGGCCGCTGTTGGCCGCACCGTGTTTGGCCAGCTGCCGCGCTTCCGCGGTTCGTCCCGTCTTGACGAGCGACAGGAACAACGCCTGATCGGCCGCCACCAGATCGAACCCTCCCATTTTCTGGCGGCTGGCGTTGAGGAAGGGGATGGCCTCGGCCCACTCGCCGCGCAGTTGGTGCAACCGGCCGGTGTAGCGTTCGGTGAATCCGGTCTCCGAGAATCCGCGGCGGAGCAGGAACCTGCCCTGCTCGATCTCCCGAAGCGCCAGCTGACGCTCTTCCTCGGTGAGTGATCCGGCGAGTTTCTCGCGGCAGACCAGCGCGAAGTAAACGTATTCCATGTGCCACGACGTGTATTCCGGCACGGATTTCTGCGCGATCTCGAACAGTGCAAGCGCTTCCGCGTAGCGCTTTTCCCGCATGAACTGACGGGCCACCATGCCGGTGATCGGTCGCTTGCCCCCGGCATGGGGTTTCTCGGACTGCCAATCCCGAATCACCGTCTTCAGTTCCGGGGACAGGCCGGCCTCGAATTCGGCGGTCCGCTGCTCCAGCCGCCTGAGTCCCGGAGCGTTGCGCTCACGCATGAACGGGACCTTGAACAGGACCCACATGGTGTGATCGACCCCGTAGCGGTCGTAGGGATTGTCGCCCAATGCCGCCGCATACTCCTGCCAGGGCCGGATCCGCTCCCGTTGCGAGTCGCTGATCGAGACGGGACCGGTCATGGCCTGCAGGGTCTGCACGAGGGCCTCGGCCATGAGCGCCTGGCCGCGCAGGGTGGGATGCACATGGTCATCCATCAGCTCCCAGCCGATGCAGCCCCCCGGACTGTGCGCGCGGAAGACAGATTCCAGATCGCACACCGTGGCCGCCTGCGAGGTGGCCGCCGCGCGAATCGCCTCCTGTTGCAGGGTGGTGGCCCGCCAGGGCATGGTATCCAGGTCGCGGGCGGCGATGAATTCGCCCCGGGCCTCGTTGGTTTTGCCGAGCGAGTACCAGGCCGTGCCCAGGAGAAACCGGGCGCGGGCGTGCTCGGGCAACAGGGCGACGGCCTCCATGAGCGGGACGGACGCACTCTGCGGATCCGTCGGCAACAACCGCTCCGCCTGCCGGAGCAGGTCCGCAAAGCTCTCCCGGTCCGGGGCGGGCAGTTGATCCAGTCCATCCTCGCCAATCGGGTACAAATCCCGTTCGTTGGAAGGCATGGTGCAAACGATCGCGGGCACGCCGTGCTGCCGGCAAAGCGAGAGCATCTTCTCGAGGTTCGACCGGAGATTGCCCGCCGCCGCCGTCCGCACCGGATCATCCGCGGCGGTGCGGGTTTGTCCCACCATGATTTCCATCAAGGTCTTGTTCATCAACGGATCCTGCGCCTGCGTTCTTTTGCTGATCCATTGCACCAGGGCCAGCGAGCGGAGGAAACGTGTGGCGCCCAGCATCCAGACCCGGGTGCCCGCGCTGCCGATGGAGTTCACGCCATAGGCGCCAAAGAACTCGTTGTGCCCGGTGTGGATGACGATCAGGTCCGGTTCGAACGCCAGCGCCTCCCTCATCATGCCCAGGACCGGGAAGCTCGCGACCGCCGTGGTGCCGAGGTTGATGACCTCGACGGTTCGATCCGGCCAGGCATCCGAGAGCATCGCCTGGAGAAAAGCCGAGGAAGCCAGGTTGCGGGGTTGGGGAAACCCTTTGGCGGCGGATTCCCCGACGATGAACACGCGGAAGACGCCCTTGGGCTTGGGGTCGATGAACTGGTACTGCTCGTTGTAACCCGGCCGCGTGGGATTGGCGAAGAAGTAGGAGATGGCACCGGCCTGGTCGGCGAGGACCATTGTGCCGCCCTCCACGGATCCCACCTTGCGAAGCACGGGCGCATACCCGCCATAGCCCGCCAGCCGCGCCACTCCCTCGGCGGCAAGCAACAGCACGACCGGAAGGAGCAGCGCAACCAGCGCGAAGGTACGTCGCTTTGCGGGCGTCAAACCCGGCTTGCCGGTGCTGCGCCGTCTAGGACTCATTTGGACCCGCCTGCTTCATGGCCTGCTGGTACTGTTTCAACAGGTTGGATGCGTTCCCCAGCAGCTGTTCCAGCGCCGGGCTGCTGACGCCGGTGGCCTGCTGGAGACCGGTGCCGTCGCGGATCATCTCCCGCACCAGGGCGATGTCCTCGGCACGCGGCTGGGGATGCAGCTGCTGGCGGCATTGCAGGGCTTTCCACGTCAGCTCCAGATTCCAGAGCGAATATCGGGGAACATTGCGCCGCGCAATGCACAGGAGCCGGTCGGCCTCCTCATAGCGACCTTCAATCATCAAACCGGCTCCGGCAATCCCCGCGATGGGTCGCAGGCTTTGTTGATGAGTCTTGGGGTCGCGCCAAAACCGCACGGCGGTCTGCCCGGTCCCGCCCAGCGAGGCCTCGATTTCGGCCAGGCGCTCCTCATACCGCGCCAGCCCTTCCGGGTTGCTGCGCCGGTAGAAGGGGGTCTCGAACAGATTGACCATCCGCCGCGCCGACGCGTAGGTGTCGTATGGATTGGTTCCCAGCCGGGCAGCGTAAACCGTCCAGTCAGGCAATAGGTTGGCGTCATCGGGACTGACCTTCAACCGTCCGGGCAGCTCGGCCATGGTGCGCAGCCAGGTTTCGGCCACCAGCGCCTGGCCGCGCAGGGAAGGGTGCACGTGGTCATCCATCAACTCCCACCCGATCGCTCCGCCGGGGCTGGCCGCCTGGAAGGATTGTTGCAGGTCACAGAGGATGGCACCCTCCGTGGCCGCGTCGCGGATCCGTTCATTGAAGCTGCCCGGCGCCCGCCAGGGCATGGTATCCAGCTCGCGCGCCCGCTCGTAGTGCTGGCGGGCGTCCTCGGCACGACCCACCGCGGCCAGGGCCCGGGCCAGCAGGAAGTGGGAACGGGCATGGGAATCGTACTGTTGAAGAGCCGCCTCCAACCGCGCAATGACGGCCTCCGGATCCGTCGGCAGTTCCTGCTCCGCCCGCTCCAGATTCTTCTGGAATGCCGCCCGGTCGTCAGCGGAGAGCGGAGGGTCAAGATCCTTGCCCAGGGGCCAGAGATCACGCTCGTTCGCGGGCAGGGTGCAGACGATGACCGGGATCTGCCGCTCCCGGCAATGACGGATCATCCGGCGAAGGTGCCGGTCGAGATTGTCCCCGGCGGCCCGCCGAAGGTCGTTGTCAGGACCGATTTGATCCTGGGCGATGACGCGTTCCATCAGGGTCTTGTCATCTTCCTCGGGTGTGGATTTGCGTCGGGCGGCGAGGGAATGATCGAGCCATTGCACCAGGGCTGACCTTCCGGCCGCCCGCAACAGGCGCATCCCGGTGGTGGACCGACCGAACGCGTGCAGGGAGGCCACGCCGTAGGCGCCGTAGAATTCATTGTTGCCGCTGTAGATGATGACCAGGTCGGGATCACACTCCCGGGCCTCATCAAGAATGCAGCCCACCGGAAAGCTGGCAATCGCGGTCACGCCCAGGTTCAGCACCTCCACGGTCCGATCCGGCCACAGGTCTGAAAGCATGGCCTGCAAAAACGAGGACGCCACCAGCATGCGCGGCTGCGGGTATCCCTGCATGGCCGAACCGCCGACGCAGAAGATGCGCACCGCGTTGGTGTCCGGCGGCACGGTGAACACCTGCTCGTTCATGCCGCCGGTCATCGTCCGGTTCCGGCGAAAGAACGTGTCGACGCCCGGTTGATAGCTGGCGATGTAGGTTTTGCCCTCCACCGTCTGGAGCCGTTTGAGCACGGGCGGATAACCGCCGTAACCCGCCCAGCGGGCCACCCCTTCCGCGATGGCGAACGGCAGCAGCGCCACGGCGACCGCCAACAGCCGCAGCGTCCAGCGGCGGCCGCGTCCGGGCTTCGCGGGCTCGCTGCCGGCTGGTTTGCGGGGTCGCGGTGCGTCGTCCGGCATGGGGTCTGACTAGAAGAAAGGTGGACCGACTTGCATCGGTCCACCTTGACTCAGGGAAAGATTGTCGTGGCGATATCCGGTCATTCGCGCCGGCGCCGCAACATCAGGAGCAGCATGGCACTCCCGCCCACCAGCGCGATGCTGGCCGGTTCGGGGATGACGTTGACCTGCACGGTTCCGTCCAGAACATTGACGAGCATTTGGACGGGCAGACCGGTGCTGGTAAACCCGAAATTGTCGGCGTTCACATTGCGGCTGTTTCCACCGATGGCATCCCATGTTCCCGTTTTCACGGCTTTGTACTGGTAGCTCCCCGGGCTCAAGGTGGCCGTGAAGCCGAAAATGCCGCCGCCGAGATCGCTCATGAGAGTGTTCGGATTGGCGTTGTCCCAAGCGCCTCCCCCAACCTGGTTCTGCCAATCGCCCACCGCAGTCCATGAAGTGGCCGATTCGGATGCGACACCCACGCGGTTGGCAATGGGGAACCATCCGTCACCATAAACGTTTACGTCCAAGCTGATGGTGTTGCCACCGCTGCCATCGGGCGTGACCCACTGGTTTCCCGAGGGATGCACCTTGGAACCCCAATCGCCAGCCACCGACAGGATGTCGAA
>JALOTU010000127.1 GCA_025457725.1 Verrucomicrobiota bacterium | reverse complement strand
TGCCGATCCTGCAGGATTTGAGGTGCATCGGCGGCCCCCGGCAGGCATTCTGCCCGCTCAGGCAGCGACACAGGACCAGGACTTCCGGCGCCCTTCGGCTTTGGGAAGACTCCAGCAGGGTTGAAGGGTTCTCGGGTCGGTGCTGTGATTATCATGAACACCACACCTCCGCGCGTCGTGATCACCGGGATGGGAGTCCTCTCCCCGGTGGGCCTGAACAATCAGGAGACGTTCCAGCATCTGGTCGAGGGCCGGTCCGGCATTGATCGGATCACCCAGTTTGACCCCTCGCGCCTTACGTCCCGGATTGCCGGTGAAGTGAAGGGGTTTGACCCCTACGCGCACATGGATCACAAGCTGGCCCGGCGCATTGGGCGTTACGCGCAGTTTGCCATCGCCGCCGCCGGGGAAGCCCTCCAGCATTCAGGGCTGGATCTGCAGCGGGAGGACCCGGCCCGGGTTGCCACATTGGTCGCCTCGGCGATCGCTGATTTCCCCTTCCTCGAATCGCAGATGTGGCACCTGTTCCAAAAGGGACCGGGCAAGACCAACCCGTTTTCGGTGCCGCGCATCGGGACCAGCATGGCCTCCGGAAATGTGTCGCTGCAATACGGCCTGACCGGGCCGGCCTTTAGCGTCTCGTCGGCCTGCGCCACCGGCAGCCATGCCCTGGCAACCGCCTGGATGATGCTCCGGTCCGGGATGGCGGACGTCGCGGTCGCCGGCGGGGCGGAGTCCGCCATGACGGAATCCTACCTCGATTCCTTTTGCGCACTGCGCGCGCTCTCGACCCGCAATGACGAACCGGAACGCGCCAGCCGGCCGTTTGACCGCGACCGCGACGGGTTTGTCATGGCCGAGGGAGCCGCCGTGCTGATCCTGGAAACGCTGGAGCACGCCCGTCAGCGATCGGCGCCGGTCCTGGCCGAGATTGCCGGCATCGGCATGTCCTGCGACGCGTATCACATCACGTCCGCCCATCCGGACGGCCGCGGCGCCTCCCAGGCGATGAACCAGGCGCTGGAATCCGCGGCCCTAGGTCCCGACAGCATCGATTACATCAACGCCCATGGCACGTCGACCAGCATCAACGACCAGGTCGAAACCCGCGCCATCAAGAACAGTTTTGGCGCGCGGGCCGGCCGGATACCAATCAGTTCCATCAAGTCCATGATCGGGCATTCCATTGGTGCGGCAGGGGCGATCGAAGCGGTCACCTGCGTGAATGTGATCAAGCAGGGGGTGATCCCGCCCACGATCAACCTGGAGACTCCGGACCCGGAGTGCGATCTCGATTACGTCCCCAACCAGGCACGCCAGGTGGACGTGCGCACGGCGATGTCCAACTCCTTCGCTTTCGGCGGCCAGAACTGCGTCCTGATTCTGAGAGCCTGCTGAAGCGTCTCCCTGCCACAGCCCTGCAGCGCACGAGGTGAGGAGTGCTGTAGCGCACGAGGTGCGGAGTGCCTCGGGGCCACATCGACTCCTCACGTCGCCGCCTACAAACTGTAGCGCACGACGTCAGGAGTGCTTTGGGCACCTGCATCGACTCCTCACGTTGTCGGTTACAATCCGGGGCAAGGGCAGGGGCATTCTCGAAAAGGCATCATCTCGCCCAATCTCCTCCACTCGAATGCTGGTGCGAGGAACTGGAGGGTGGGCGGCGGGCTCCTCAAGCGCAGAACTTATCCAGCAAGGTCGCCAGCAATAGATTCGCGTTCCGGAAATGGGCGTGGGCGGAAAGCAGGGCGGGCGCGTCCTGGACGAATGGGCCGGGAGCCAGGTCCGCCGGACAATTCTGCACGAGGGCTTCGACACTTTCCGGCGTGCTTTCCAAATGGAACTGCAACCCGAGAACGCGCGGATTGAGGGAGAAAGCCTGGTGCATGCAGGCCTGGCTGCGGGCCAGGCAGGCCGCACCGGCGGGCAGGTCGAACGTTTCCCCGTGCCAGTGCAATGCGGTGAACGTGGATGGCAGCGAATCGAAGGCGGGATGCCGGACGGGGCCCGGGGTTCGTCGCACCGGGAACCAGCCGATCTCCCTCTCGCTTGCCGGGTACACTCTTGCTCCCAGGGCCGCGGCGATCAGCTGGGCGCCGAGACAGATCCCCAGCACGTGCTTTCCCTTCTCGATGGCGTGTCGAATCAGGTCCTTCTCCGGGCGCAACCAGTCAAAATGGGCCTCGTCGTTCACGCTCATGGGGCCGCCCAGGATCACCAGCCAATCGATCCCGCCCAGGCCCGGCAGGGGTTCGTTGGCGAAGAGGTGTGTGATGGAAATGGGATGATGGTGGGCTGCCGCCCACGCGCCGATGGCGGCGGGGCCTTCGAAGGGAACATGCTGGAGACAGGCGATTCTCATCGCTTCCGCAAAAGTGGCTTCCGCGAGGCGCGCTTGAGGTCCACCTCCGCCACCCGTGGCGGTTTCCTGCCCCGGCCACGAAGGATCCGGTGTCCTTCCGCACGCAGGAGGCGGGCTTGCGCTGCCGCACCGCCGGGATACTTCGGGTTCAATTCACCATTCTGTTTGAGCGTGCGCCACCACGGGTTGACACGTATCCGACCCGCCGCGCGGGCTTCCTCGGCGGCATGCGCGGCCATCCACGCGAAGATCCCGGTGGTGATCGGGCAGCCGATGGTGGCCCCGTGCCGCTCTGCCAGCGCCTCGCGCAGATCGTTGATCAGGGCGACCCGGCCCCGGGGAATGCGACGCATCAAGCCGTCGACTTCGCGCGGAGCGGGGATGACGCAGGTGCCCTCGCCCCACGAGCGGCGGAGTTTGCCGGTGATGGCGATCACCTTCGGCAGATCCTTGTCGTCCGCGAGTTTCTCTCGCCAGCTTTTGCATCGGGAGGTGGACATGTCCGTTTGACTTGGCGTTCTCCGTGTCGGCGGCTCAGGGTTCGACGAATTTGACCAGATCGCGCTGGAGTTTCTTCAGATCCGGCTCGTTCACATACATCATGTGGCCGGACTCGTAACCGGCCCAGGTGACGTTTCCGCGCAGCTGCTCATCGAGTTGCAGGTGATCCACGCTGTAGCGCATGCCGTCCACCGGGCAGGCGAGGTCGTAGGCGCCGAACAGCACCAGCACGCGCAGGTAGGGATTCTGGTTCATCACCGAGGAGAGCTTGTCCGCCACGCTGGGATAACTTTGCTGGGCCACGTATTCCCAGGGTCGCACCCCGGCGATCAGTTCATAGGGCAGATCATTGGTGAAGTGGAGTTCCTCCCGGACATAGGCGTTCATCGCGGCGGAGAACGGGCCGTAAACGGTGGCGTACGAGGGATCGAAGAGCGGGACGGTGGCGCTGCGGTCGGCATCGCGCGCGGTGATGCGGGCGTCGAACCGCCCCAGGATCAATCCCTCCGGTCGCAACAGGTATTCCCGAAACACCGCCGAACTGACCTGGAGCTCGTGATCCTCGATGAGAGATTGCGGCAGGCCGGTGAGGCGGGACAGCTGGGCGGCAATCCGTTTGAACTCGGCCTCCGGCAGGCTGCGGCCCTGAAGCAGCGCCTGCGCATAATCGGTTCGGGCGAACGCGCGCGATTCGGCGAGCGCCTGGTCCAGGTCCGCCTGCAGGTCGGGCGGGAGCTTCTGATGGTAGTGCGCCGCGGCGGTGAGGGTGGGCAGAAAGACAATGGACGGCAGGTCGTTTCCGGGTCCCTCGCGAATCGTGGCAAAATCCAACAGGCCGGACAGCAGCACGACGCCGTTCAAATACAGGCCGTAGCGCGAGTGCAGATGCTCGGCCAGCCCGGCGGCCCGGAACACCCCGTAGCTTTCCCCGCACAGATACTTGGGCGAGAGCCATCGCTCCTGGCGCGTGGTCCACAGCCGGATGAATTCGCCCACCGACTCGATGTCCGGCGCCTCGCCGAAGAACTGCGCCGGCTTCTCGTCCTTTCCCGGCCGACTGTAACCGGTCGCCACCGGATCAATGAACACCAGGTCGGTGGCGCCCAGGATGGAGTAGTCGTTGTCCGCGATGCGAAACGGCGGGGGCGGCATGGTGCCGTCCGGGTTCAACACCACCCGGCGCGGTCCGAGCCCGCCGAGATGCAGCCACACGGCCGAGGATCCCGGGCCGCCGTTGAAACAGAACATGACCGGACGCTCCGCCTTCCCCGCACCTCCGATGCGGGTGTAGGCGACATAGAAGACCGACGCGCGCGCTTTTCCGTCCTGCTTCAGCAGCGGCAGCATGCCGGTTTCGACCGCATAGGTAACCTCCTGGCCGCCGATGGAAACCGTGTTGGTCACGATCACCGGTTTGGAGGCGGCGTCCGGGATGGTGGCGAAATCCTGCTTCGCCGGGTCCTTGGCTCCGGCATCCGCCGGGCCCTTTCCAGCCGTGCCGGGTTCAGCGTTGGTGGCGTCGGCGAAAAGGAGGGTGCCGCTCGCGCAGAGGATGGCGGCCACGACAAATGCAACGGGATTCGGTTTCATTGTTGTCCAAAGCATTACACACCCTGGGACCCCGGTTCCATAACAAGTTTCGCTGCTTTTCTGCGGGCTGTCGGAAGTTCTGCCGCCGGGCGAACGCACCAGATAACAGATAAGTCCGTGTTCTTGGGGTAGCGCCGGTTTTCAACCGGCCTGGGGATGGGGGGCCTGCGGGCGGGTTCAATTTTGCCGGCTGGAAAGCCGGCGATACCTCCTGGTCATTTCATTGGCACCGGGCTTAAACCTGGCGAAACAAGGGCGTGCGACGGGCAAGAAATATCTTCGGCCAAGCCGCAACGATTCACTTCCCAGCGGTGCTACTGCACCTGAACGCGGTAGAGATCAGCGGGAAGGGCGTTGGAATCGATGAAATCCACTGTGCCAGCGGTGTTCGTCTCGAGGATCAGATCCGTCCAGTCAAAGCCGTTGGTCGAGGATTGGAGCTGGTAGACCTGGCCCGCTGCTCCGGAGACAGACAACGAGGCGACCCCGCTTTCAGCATGGATCGATGAGATGTGAGGCTGAAATGTTCCCGAACCGAAATTGGCGTGCGCCGGGACGCACCAGACCGAAATCGCATGATAGCCATCCAAAGAATCGCCGGGCGGAAGACTCACGGTAAGGGTTTCATTGGTGAACACCATGCCCAGAAGATTGGGGCCAATCGGTTTCCCCGCGGAGAACGCCTGCGAGGTGTTGTTCGTTCCCAGATAAAGGTAAACGGCGATTCCCATGCCGTCGAAGGTGAAATTATCCATCCTCACGGTGTTGGAATCAACGATCGTCGCAGTCCCTCCCACGTTGTGGAAGAAGGGGGGGCGACAACACGGCCTTGGCCCCGGCACGAGGATAGTCCTGGGCGAATGCAGCGGCTGCAACGGCAACCACGAAGAGTGTGGCCAGATGAAGATGACGGTGCGTTTTCATCGGCGTTTGAGGGTTGAAGGGATGTTAGCGCTTCAAGTCAGTGGTCGCAGCATCTTAGCTCGATGGCCGGATGGATGCAAATCCGCGGCGCACATCACGAAAGGCCGGTCCGCACTAATCCGAGCCGAAGCAATACACGTTGCCGTCCTCGCTGCCGATGATGATTCTCCCTTCGGCGATGGCGGGTGATGCGGTGAGGGGGCGGCCAACGTCGTAGCTCCATCGCTCGGCGCCGTCCGCGATCGCAACCATGTAAAGCCTGCCATCCTCCGATCCCACCACCACCTTGTCGCCGCACGCCACAGGCGAACTGTCAACCTTGCCGCGCGTGGCGAAGGTCCAGAGTTCGTCGCCGGTGCTGGAATCCACGCAGTGCAGCCGCTTGTCGCGTCCGCCGAACAGCACCCGGCCGTCGTTGATGGCGGGGGAGGAGAAGTAGGGGAAGTTCCGGGCGCGATAGCTCCACACATTGGTGCCGCCGGCCAGGTCCACGCACAGGTACTCGTTCTCGTAGTGGCCGTAATAGGCGCGTCCATCCTTCAGGCCGACCGAGCCCGCCACATAGGCCCCGGCATCCACCTGCTTCACCTCGGCGCCGCTGACGGCGGAAACCACATGCAGCAAGGCGTCGCATCCCCCGAAAACCACGATTCCGTCCCCGACGGCAGGCGTGCCATTGATCAAATTGTCCGTCGCATAAACCCAATTGGTCGCGCCGGTCGCCGCATTGATGGAGTAGAGCGAGAAATCATGGCTGCCGACCAGCAGGTTGGTCCGGCCCTCATGAACAAACCAGTTGGCTGCCCCGATGATCTTGTCGCCGGTCACAAATTTCCACAGGAGCCGCCCGCTGGCCGCATCAACGGCATGCAGGATTCCCAGGGTGTCCCCGACATACACCCGTCCGCCCAGCGCCAGGGGTGGGGCTTCCACCGCTTCCCCGGTGGCGTAGGTCCACAACGGCTGTCCGTCCGAAAGATTGATCGCGTGCAGCTTGCCGTCGTTCGATCCCACGAAGACGCGGCCGTCCGCCACCACCGCCGAGGAGTTGACCGGTCCTTCGGTGGCATACGTCCAGAGCAGGGCGGGCTGATCCGGCAATCGACCGGGGGCGACGCCGGTCAAACCCGGATCCCCGCGAAACTGGGGCCAATCGGTCGCGGGCGCGGCAACCGCCGGCGTGTCATGCGCCGGCGGACCGGGGGGAGGGGTCGACTTGTCCGAGCATCCCGCGAGCAACAGGAGCAGCGGAAGAATGGTCACGAGGACGTCTGATCGGTGACGGTGCATGCTGGGCAAGACCTTAAGACCTTAACTCGCGATGGTGAACAGGCAACCGCATTATCGTCGGTTCAGGCGTTGTTGCTGCCGTGGCACCAGAGCGCGGGATGTCCCCGGCCCGCAGCCAGCCACGATAGCCCCATTGAGTTGAGTGCGGTCTGATTCCTTAGCCAACAGTTCAGACGGAGTTTTCTTGACCACGGATGAACACCGATTCACACGGATAAGATGTCTTTGCACGGGGCTGGGATTGGGGGAACCAAACGGTGCGCCAGCCAGGGGAGACGGGAACGCATCCGTTGCTTGCCGGATCCGCGAATCCGTGTCCATCCGGGGTCGCTATTGAATGGTTACGGGAGGACTGTGCTGCCGCGCCGCCCTGCCGTGATCGGCCACACCCGGTTCACGGGGGCGGCGGAAACTTCGCACCCTGCGATTTGGGATGCGCGCCACGTTTCCACGTTTCCCGGTATTGCATTCCTGTCTTGCACCCTGCCGGGAGATTCTTATGATGACCGCGTTACACGGCGGGTCCATGGGCTCTTCACGGGGGATCCGCACACACATCAACAAACAAATAATAGGGAAAGGGAAATCATTATGGGA
>JALOTU010000126.1 GCA_025457725.1 Verrucomicrobiota bacterium | reverse complement strand
ATCCACCCGAGCACTCACTGAATGGTGAGCCTATGCGGTTCATCCCGATTCACTGAATGCTCCAGCCCAGTCTCCGCTTCCTCTGCTTCCTCCTGTTCCTTACTGCATACTTACGGCTGAACGCGGCGCTACTTGTCGCAGCGCGACAAGTTCTACCACACTTGATTATTTCACCGTGCATCAAGTGGGATGCGCCCCTTTCGTCCCCGATTTTCGCGTGGTTCGTGGGTTTCGTGGTTACCCCAATCCCATCCGTTCCGGTCTTTCCCCCTCAGCGCCTTTGTGCTCGAAAAGCGTTTAAGGGGTCGCGCCGGCGGGCTTCCCGGCGGGAGCGGATTGTGAGCTGGAGAAGCTCTTCCACATCCGCAGGGGCAGCAGCCCGATGCCGATGATGGCCAGCTGGCTGGCGATAAACAGGCTGAGCCAGCGGAAGGCTGAATCCATGAATCCGTAGGAGTGCAGCCCGATTCCCAGCATGTTGACGCCGAACCAGGAGAAACTGGTGATGATATTGCCGACGATGGCCATGTTCATCAGGCCGCGCGCTTTGATGAGACCGCCCCAGCGCGCGTGCAGGATGGTGGCGCACCACAGCACGATCAGGAGGGCCCCGTTTTCCTTCGGGTCCCATCCCCAGAAACGTCCCCACGATTGATCCGCCCAGATGCCCCCCAACACCGTTCCCACAAAACTGAACAGCGTGGCAAAGCAGACAATCCCGTAAACCATCCGGGCCAGCCCTTCTGCGGTCGATTTCTTCAGCGACGCGGTGAAGACCCCGCGGAGCACATAGATCAACGCCAGGGCCCCGGCGACGAACATGGACGAGTAGCCGAGCGTGATGGTGACAACGTGGGTTGCCAGCCAGAAGTTGGTGTCGAGCACGGCCCGCATCATCTCCATGGTATCGCCGCCAATCGCCAGATTGTGCGCGATGATCAGCGTGGAAAAGCCGATCAGCGAGGCGACCACGATGCCGATGCCATCCCGGTAGATGCGTTCAAGGATCAGTCCCAGCAGCACGGCGCCCCAGCCGATGAAGATCGCCGACGAGTAAAGATTGGTCACCGGAGGCCGGCCCTCGAGCACCATGCGCCAGACGAGGGCCACTGTGTGCAGGACCCAGGCGGCGGCGAGGATCCAGACGGCGCAACGGCGCAACCCCTCGTTCCACCAGAACCAGAACGCCAGTGCCCCAAGCAACGCCGCCACATAGATGACCGTGGCCTTGTAGAACAACTGCGCATGATTGAAGGCGGACTCCGCCCGGCCTTTGTTCGAGGCCCGCGGATCCCTGGCCTGAAGCCATTGTGAATAGGAATCCAGTGTGGCATTGAACGCCGCGCTGTCGCCGGCGGCGTAGGCGGCCGCCATGCGGGCGTATTGCAGAACGGGATCCGGAACCGCCCCGCCCTGCATCGACGTCATGAGCGCCGCCCCCACGTTGTTCCAGTCCTCGGCGGCGCCATCCTCGGCGGCGGGCGGAATGGGCCGCACATAAGCCATGCGGGACATCTGATCAAAGGAGGAGAGGTGTCCCAACAAGCGGTTGAAGGCCTGGTTGTCAAAGGACTCGCCCGTTTCACGGGCGCGCACGGCCTTGACGCCCGCATCAATGGACGCGGCATAATCCTCGAGTTCAGCGGAAAAATCCGTCACATCCGGCGGTTGCAGGGTGGCCTTGAGTCTTTGATACAACCACATGGAGGAATAGAGCTTCATCACTCCGCGCTCGAAGGCGGTGCGTTGGGCCGCCTCGATTTTCTGGACCCGATCCCCCTCACGCGACAACTCCGCCTGATGCGGCCGGATGTCCGCGAATGAAAAGTAATGTTCCTCCTCGGAAAGACTCATCAATCCCAGCACCTCACGGTTGTCCACGCGGAACACTTTGCGTTCATCCGCCTGGTCCGGCTGGGCCATGAGTTCCAGGAGCCATTCCATCGCCGGCATCTTCCGGCCGTCCGCGCGGGCGCTCTGGCGAGTGCGGATTTCAAGGAGAGAGTTGCGGGCTACGGAATCGAATGGTTGGATGCGGCCATTCAGGAGCACCGGCAACCGCCCGAACCCATCGATGTCGAAGCCGGCGGGTTTTCGCGGAACCAGCCCGCCGGCGCCCCAGAGGAGACAGAGGGCGGCCAGGATCCAGGGGAGAACGCGTTTCATGCTCGGACCTTTCGTTTGAGGAAGGGAACCAGGTGAATCAGGAACTGCACCACCAGCCCCACCGATACCAGGATGCAGGAGAGATACGGGGTCAGCCACGAGGGATTGCGCACCACCTGCAGCACGCTGCCCATGTTGTCCGTGTCGAAGCTGGACTGATAAAAGGTCGCTCCGTCGTAGCGCAGGGGATTGTTCATGTAAATCAACACCTCCCGATCCTCGCCCCGGGCCGGGTTCTGGAGGCGCACGCGGCTGGAGAAGTTCTTGGGAATCTCGGTGCCCGGATACTTGTCGTGGGAGAAATCCAGGAGGGTGATCGAGTAGGGCTTGTATTCGCGGCGCGGGCGCATCTGGAGCTCGTACGTTTTGCCGCGGATCGAAACCGGCTGGGGCTGTTCCAGGTACTCGGAGACCAGCCAGGTGCCTTCGGGCGCGCCTTCGCCCTGCAACTCAATGATCGCGCTGGGAACATCGCGGCGATCCATCTCCGTGACATGCGGCAATTCCCGGGCGAGCACCGAGGTTCCGAACCCCTGCGTGGCGGCGGGCGGATGACTGGAGCCCTCGGGAATGCGTTCCAGCGAGGAGTTGCGATAGTAGTCCCGCACGATCAGCGTGAGGTCCAGGTCCGGCAGGGATATGGCGCCCCCCTTCTTCAACCTCCATTCCGGGACCGCAATCACCCGGTCGGTGTCCTGGTCGGATCGGCCAATGAGCACCACCTCCGCTTCCCGTGGGCGTTCGGAGTAATTCCGGGTTTCGCCCTCACGCAGATGCAACATGCTCTCCACCGAGAGCAGGTCGGTCATCAACTGCCCCACAAAGAGGAGAATCAATCCCATGTGAATCAGCCAGATGCCCAGCTTCTTGGGAACAAAGGCAAAGCGTCGGAAGGAAACCACCGTGAGGTTGACGAGCAGCAATCCGCCGATCAAATAACCTCCGGGGAACACCGGGATCCGGATGCCCGAATCGCCAATCGACCAGTAAACAAAGAATCTTCGGAAAAAGTCGTTCTGCGCCTGATACAGTCCCAGTTCCACCTGGGCAATGGTCCCGGCGAAAACCAGCACCAGCGACAGCACCAGGCAAACCACCGTCAGCTTGAGGGAGGCGAAGAAATCGACCAGGCGTTTCAGTGACATGATCAGAAGCGGGCGCGGTTGACGAAGGTGTGGAAATCTCCGGCTTTGGCGTCCATGACCGAGGGAGGCCCGGTCATCTTGAAGAACCAGGTTTCAGTGGGCAATGCCACTACCACCGTGAGCATGCGGGCGGGAGTGCCGGACTTGAGATCGGTGCCTTCCAATTCGACCAGCTTCGCGTCCACACTCCCGGCCTTGATGTCCGAGAGCAACGCGTCGAGCCCGGCCTGATCCACGGGTCCGAGATTCAACTGCCCGCGCCAGCGATTCACATTGGGAAGCAGCCCGCCGGCGGTCCCGCCCAACATGCTGACCGTCACCTCGGCGCTCTCCCCTTGATCACCGGGAACGCGGTATTTCGCGAGCAGAAACTGCGTGGCCGGCAGTTCTTCCCAGCCGTCCAGCGGCGTCCAGCGCTGCTCTGCGGAAGGCGCCGGTGAGGCAGCCAGGGCGGGGGCGCTGACGACGGGCGCCGCGGGTGCGAACTCCACGGAGTTGAGAAATCCGAGAAAGGCATCCTTTTGCGCCGCCACCACGCTGTCATTCCCGATCAGTTTGAAAAAGTAATTCACCCCGTCCTTGCTTGCCGAGACCACCAGGATGCGCGTGGCGATGTCCTGCGCGATTCCGGCCATTTCATACACCCAACTGCGTCCGCCACATGTTCACCAACTGCACGTCGGTGCCGGCGAATCCTCCCATCGGAATGATCGCCATTTCGGCGCCCTGCCCGTCCTCGCCGGCGATCGCGAAACTGGCCAGCCGCATCCCCGTGCCCTGCGGGCTTTCCGTCCAGCCTTCCGGCAACGCACCCCACGTCACCTCGGGACGGCTCATCGCCATGCCGGCGTGAGGATCCATTCCGGTCCCGTGACCCGGCATGGCCTGCGCCGGTGGCGTTCCCTTGGGAACATCGTAGGCGGTGACCTTACCCCGATCGCAGCCGGTGAAGGTCACCGACGCCATCAGCAGGGCGGCCAACACTGTGTTACGGACAAAGACGGACTCAATCACAGATTTCACGTGTTTCTTTCTAACGTATGCCGGGGCTGGATGCAAATGACGCACATCAACGTTTCGGCGCGTGTTGACGATTCCGGGACGTCACCGGCCTACACCGGCCCCATGGCCAGCAGGAATTCGATGTTGCTGCCGGTCTTCTTCAGTTTGCCCAGCAGCAATTCCATCGCCTCCACAGCCGGCACCCCGGTGAGGGCGCGTCGCAGCACCACCACGCGGGACGCCTCGTCCGGGTGATACAGCAGCTCCTCCTTGCGCGTGCCGGAGCGCTCGATGTTGATGGAGGGGAAGATCCGTCGATCCACGAGACCCCGATCCAGGTGCACCTCCATGTTGCCCGTGCCTTTGAACTCCTCGAAGATCACCTCGTCCATGCGGGATCCCGTGTCCACCAGCGCGGTGGCCATGATGGTCAGCGAACCGCCCTCCTCGATGTTGCGCGCCGCGCCGAAGAAGCGCTTGGGTTTGTGCAGGGCATTGGCGTCCACACCCCCGGAAAGAATCTTCCCGGAATGCGGCTGCACGGTGTTGTAGGCGCGGGCGAGCCGGGTGATGGAATCCAGCAGGATCACCACGTCGCGCTTGTGCTCGATCATCCGCTTGGCCTTCTCAATGACCATCTCCGCCACCTGGACATGCCGCTCGGGCGGCTCGTCGAAGGTGGAACTGATCACCTCGGCCCCGCGACACGTGCGCTCCATGTCGGTCACTTCCTCCGGCCGCTCGTCAATCAACAGAATGAACAGATACGCCTCGGGGTTGTTTTTGAGGATGGCGTTGGCCAGTTTCTGCATCAGCACGGTCTTGCCGGTGCGGGGCGGCGCCACGATCAAGCCGCGCGTCCCCTTCCCGATGGGGCAGACAATGTCCAGCACGCGGGTGTTTAACTCGTCCGGGGTGGTCTCGAGCAGGAACCGTTTGTCGGGAAACAGCGGGGTCAAATTGTCGAAGTGCGTCTTGTCGCGCGCCTTCTCCGGATCCTCGCCGTCCACGGCCTCGACCTTGAGGAGCGCGAAAAACCGCTCCTTCTCCTTGGGCGGACGGATTTGTCCGGCGATCAGATTGCCGGTTTGCAGATCGAAGCGGCGGATTTGTGAGGGCGAGACGTAGATGTCCTCCGGACAGGGCAGATAATTGAAGCTCTGTGAGCGCAGAAACCCGAATCCCTCGGGCAACACTTCGAGCACGCCTTCGGAGAAGAGCACCCCCGAACGCTTGGCATTCTCCTGGAGGATCTGGAAGATGACCTCGTGCTTGCGCATGGTGCCGAAATTCTCGACCCCCAGCTCCTTGGCCATCTTGTTCAGCTCGGTCATGGACATGGCCTGCAGCTTGGCAATGTTCAGCGAGGCCACCACCCGGTCCCGGGTCGGCCGGCCACGGGGCTCCTGACGATTGTCGCGCTGACCGGGTTCCGCCTCTGCAACCGGCTTCGGCGCAACGGGTTCCTCGACGGTCACCGGGGCCGGCGGCGCGACGGGAGCGACGGCGGGCTGTGGCGCCTCGTCGATCGCCGCCGTTGGCATCGGAGCATCCCCGGCTGCGGCGGTGACTTTGGGTTTCTTGGTCTTTGCCTTTTTCGTGGCGGTTTTAGCCATGGTTAAGAGTCTCCCTTTTCGGGTTTAATATCGAGCCATCCCCGGCGTTTAGTTGTCGGCGGCACCGTGGCAAACCCGCAACACTTGCGGGTCCGATTCATCAGGAGAAACATCGACCAGATGGGATTCGTTTACGGGCCGCTCGGACCCACACTTGGCAAGGAAAAGCTTGCGTTAAGTTCACAGCAGCTTGGCGCACGCCCTCTGGAGTGTCAAGGCTCTTGCCAGAGCGGATGCCGTCTTAATCCGGGAGGTATCGCCGGCTTTCCAGCCGGCAAATTGAATCCATCCCCATGCCCCGTATCCCCGGGCTGGTTGAAAACCGGCGCCACCCCGAGAACAAGGACGCATTGATGCGTTTTGCCCCGACTCCCGTCGGGGCCGTTCTTGTTCGGGGATCTCCGTTTCTGGCTGAACCGCTCTATCCCTGACGCCCACCCTTCTCCACCGGCATGTATCGTTGCAGGATCATCCCGCGAAGGTTGGATTGCAGCAACGACATCGGCAGGAAGATGAAAATGAGGGTCAACCCAAACCCCAACCAGCACAGCACCATGGGCAACAGCACCACGCACAAGAGGGTCAAGCCGGGGGCAAATTGGGGCCGCCGCAACTTCAAGGAAAACCACATTCCGGTATAGCCAATCGCCATGAAGTTGGCCAGGAACCAGAGCATGAAGCCTCCCAGATAGGCATACACGAACAGGCTCCCGAACACCCGGCTGCCATCGGCTTTTTGGCCGATCAGTTCCGGGATCACCGTCAGCCATGTGGGCAGGGTGGACAGACACAGCACCACCACCAACGGCCACAGGAAATGGCGTCGGATCGAGGCCCAATGGCTGGCAAGGATCTGCTTTGACTCCAGCGGCACAGCCAACAGAGCCTCCAGATTGCCGCTCTGCCTGGATTCCACCCAGAACCGGCACGTATGCTCCACCAGCGCCAGGGTAAAGATCACGAGCACGATCAGGCTCCACGCCAAGACCGCCCCGGCAGCATCCCGCGGCTTCAACCACAAAGAGGTCGCCAGCACACAGACACAAAACACCGCGGTGATGGCCCAGAGCAGGAACTTCAAGCCCGGACGATCGCCCATCAGCCACAGCACGGGATTCTGCTCCAGCAAGGCCGCGTTGCGTTGGGACCGGAACATCCGGACCATGCGCGTCCCAAACACCCGGGTGGCCAGCGTCGGCTTGTCACGGCGCTGTTCCCGGTCCTGCCAGCTTCCCGGAACCAGAACACCCGCCGCCGCAAGAAACACCCAGGCCAACCCGTGCGACACTCCCAGTGAAATCCAGAACTCCCTGATCGCAGCCCCCGAGGCGTTCGCTCCCCCAACCGCGAACGCGTGACCCGGACTGAGCCAGGTCAACAACCGCATCCCTTCCGGCACTCGAATCCAACCGGCCAGGTCCATCCCCAGCGGCAGGCCCACCACCAGGAGCAGAAGGATCAGCAGCGTGCCGGAGAGCGCGCGACTGGCTTCGCGCGCCACCGCCGAAACCGCCAGTCCCACGGACAACGAAACGAACAGCAGATTGAGCAGCGCCAGGGCAATACGCCCAAACTCGCTTCCGGTCACCCCGCCCGTGAGCAACGGCAGGGCCAACACGGGGAACACGGCCACCAGCCCGTAGATCGAATGCAGGCCGAGAGCTGCGAACTTGCCCAGCACCACATCGTATCCCTTGAGATCGGTGAGGAAGAGCAAACCCAGCGTCCCCTCGCGCTTCTCGGAGCTCAGACAATCGGCCGTGACCAGCACCCCGCCCAGGAACGCCACCACAAAAATGTAATGGGCCAGCACCTCGAACGCCTTCCGCCCCGCCCCGCTGCCCCCGGTCATCAGCCATCCAAAAAAGAGCACCGGGATGGCAATGATGATGGCGAGCAATCCCACTCCGCTGCGGGTCAGATAGGTTCCCCACCGTCGCGAGGCCACCCGCAGCTCCCGGTCCACGATGGGTAAAAAACTCATCGTCACCTCCCGGCAGCTGGTTGGGCCGATCCAAACAGCCGCCCCCAGAATCGTCCCAGCCCGCGTGAACGTGGCGTCGTTGCCGCGGTTTCACGAAAACTCGACTGCACGGCGCGCCACGCCCGCAGTCCGAAGTAGAGATCGACGATCAACCCGATCAGAAGCCATCCCCCGACCAGGACCGCCCACTCCGGACTAGGAAACTCCACCCTGAGTCCCAGGACATCCGCGACCGCCAACAGCGCGCCGGCCATCAGGTACAGAATCCAGGGCAATGCAAGAACCCGGAATGCAGTGCCCCCCGCCGCTTCCGCCGGGCCCTTGGCGGCTGCCGATTGCCACAGCCCGACGGCATAAAGCGCCACCGCGTCGGCCACCAGCATGCCCATGCCACAGAGCCAGACGGCAACCCATAGCTGTTTTTCCTCCTCCCCCCAGATTTCCCTGGTCCCCACGATCAATAGAACACATTCGGCAATCAACACCACGATCAACGGCCCGCCAAACTGGCGCCGCAACGAACGCCACAAACCGTCGGTGATGTCGCTCGTGGTGAGCGCGGTGGACAACAGCAGCTCGATGGATCCCGATTTGCGATCCACGGCAATCTGGCGCGTGGCTTCGGACGCAATCCAGGCTTTCAGGATTCCGTTCCAGACCAGGGCCATCACCACGAACATGGCCGGATCAAACATGTCGTCGGGATACTTCATCGCAAAACCCAGCCACAGGGCGGTGGGCAGAATGATTCCGGCCCAAACCAGCAGCGGCCTCCACAGCGGACGGACGGTCAGCCACCAGAACGCATTGGTATCCAGCAATCGCCTGCGGAAGGCCATCGTCTCGTCATCGCCGCGCGACGCGCCTGATCCCAACAGGTTCGACCATCGCCACTTCTTTTGCACCGCCCGGTCCTGCCAGGTGCGCGGCGTCAGCCAGCAGGCCAGCAGGAGAAAGCACCACGTCAGGACATGCTGCGTGCCCATGGAGGTCCAGTAACCCACCCAAGACCAGGTCTGCGCCTTGTCCCACGCCCGGGCGAAGGTGTAGCCGGGGCTGAACACCAGAAACCACTGCGCCAGACCCCGGAAGCGGTATTCACCTTCAAGAAAGGCGCCCACCAGCGGAAATCCGGCCGCGAAGGCCAGCATCACCAGCAAGGCGGCCCCCCGGGCGCGCTTCTCGTCCCGACTGATCGACGAGATGCAGATGCCCACCGAAAGGGAAAGCAGCATGGTGTTCACCATCAGCAACGCCATGCGCACAAACTCCATCGAGCTCACCCCGCCCAACAGGAGCGGCAGCGCCAGGATCGGGGTCACCCCCAGCATGCCATAAAGCACCGTCAGGGAACCCACACACAACTTGCCCAACACCACATCGTATCCGCGCAGCGGGGTCAGAAACAACAATCCCAGGGTGCCGTCACGCTTCTCCGAACTCAGGGAATCGGCCGTGGCGGCAATCCCGGATATCGCTCCAACGAACACCATCCCCCCCGCCAATGTCCCGAACATGGCGGTGGCCTGGGCCGCCGAGGTGTCGCGATGCCACACGACGAACACCCACGATGCCACCACCAACATGACGGCAGCCACCACCATGCGACTCCAATAGGTCGCGGGCCGGCGGGCGACCACCCGCAATTCACGCGCTACAATGGGCAGAAAAGTCATGTGTCGCGCAAATCCTGTCCAATCACCCCGCCCAAGTCACCTCCCGATTGAACTCATTCAGGAACGCGGGACGTCCCGGCCCGCAGCAAGCCACAACACACCGGGAGGTCCATTGAAATCGTCGCGCTTTACACCCCGCCTCCCGTCCAATGCCGCGCCCTGCGCACCCAGGCTGTCGCCGATTTCCACGAACACCTGACGTCGAACGGCTCCACGCCGTGAAGGGATAGGCTGTCGCGCAATTGTCGGCTTGCCCAGCGCACGAGCCAGATCTGCTTGCCGATGCATATCAGGGGCAGGCCCAACATGTGCAACAACCCCCACGCACTGGCCAACCCGCGGTTGAATCCCAGCGGGGACAGCATGACCAAGAACTGAAGGGCATAGCTCAGGATCAAATCCAGTCCCCACACCAATCCCACCGACCAAAGCACAGCGGACAGCGGGGTCCGGGCCCGGAGTCCGAACCACATCCCCAACCAGCCCAGGGCCACAGCATCGACGACGATGGAAGCGGCCGTCAGAACGATCTGCACGGGAGAACCCAAGCCCCAAAGGCCCGACGCCCCCATCGATTGTGTCATCCACCGCAGGTTCCCGATCAGGCTGATGGCCACCAGCACGAGCAATGGCCCCGTCAACCGCCGCCGCAGCACATGCCAGATACTGGGGATCAACCCGGTGGCGCCGACGGGAGTGGTGCAAAGCAACTCGAGACTGCCGTTTCCGCGTCCGGCACCGAGGAAACGCATTCCCGCCACCGCAAAAAGCGCCGCTGAGCCGACACCTCCCAGGAAGTACGCGGAGTAGAGCAACCCCATCTGGGAGATGCTACCGAACGCCGGCAGGAGGAAATTCAGGGCCGGCATCATCGCTCCCAACAGCGCCGCCAGCCACAACACCCGTGACTGCGACCTGTCCCGGGCCAGCAACCATTCCAACGGTGGCCGATCGCCCAGGGGCTGAACCGCGTCCCGGGGCGCGGTGGGGTCCTTTTCCAAGGTGCCTTCCAGACCGCTGTCCCCGGCCGATCGTTTCAGTTCGCGCCTGGCCTGATAAAGGAATCCCATGCCCAGCCCGACACTTGCGGCGCAGGATCCGATCACCACGAGGCCGGACGAAGTCGTTCCGCTCACGGCGGCCTCCAGGAATGCCGTGGCCG
>JALOTU010000125.1 GCA_025457725.1 Verrucomicrobiota bacterium | reverse complement strand
AGCATCGAGGGAAAACGTCCCGCCGTGGTCATCGTGCATCAATGGAAGGGATTGACCGACTACGAAAAGAAGCGCGCCAGGATGCTCGCTGAACTCGGCTACGTGGCCTTTGCCGCGGACATTTATGGCAAGGGCGTGAGGGCGGCGGACGCGCAGGAGGCGGGAAAGCTGGCGGGCCGATACAAGCAGGATCTTCCCTTGTTGCGGGCACGGGTGCAGGCGGCGGTGGATTTCATCCAGAAGAACCCCCTGGTCCAATCCGGACAAGTCGCCGCCATCGGCTACTGTTTCGGCGGCACCGCCGTGCTGGAACTGGCCCGCAGCGGGGCTGATCTCAAAGGCGTGGTCAGTTTCCATGGGGGCTTGGGCACCGCCATGCCTGCCGGCAAGGGTGAGGTGAAGTGCAAGGTGCTGGTGCTGCATGGTGCGGACGATCCCTACGCGCCCGCCGCCGAAGTCACCGCCCTGCAGGAGGAGCTGCGGAAGGCCGGCGCCGATTGGCAGCTGATCCTCTACGGCGGCGCCGTCCACAGTTTTACCGATTGGAACGCCGGCAGCGACAACTCGCGCGGCGCCGCTTACAATGAGCGTGCCGACCAACGGTCCTGGGCGGCCATGCAGCAGTTCCTTGACGAGCTGTTCTGAGCCCCGGGCTGGCGTTCTTCCTGCTCAAATTGCCTCAACACTATGTCAATGACATTGGAACAGGCCTGGAAATCCGTTCTTAACTGTGCACAGGAGATGAACCTGCGCTATCGGGAAGTGGTTTTTGATGAGCTGGCGATTGTCTCAATCGCCGACAAACAAGCGCGGACGATGTCCTATGCGGGACCGCGTCAGGAGGCTTTCACCGAGAGTTTTCCCAAGGATTCCGCCGCGCTCCGCACCGCCGTTCGGCAGGGGGGACAGACCTACGACGCGGGTGATTTTGAGTTCTCACATGAAGGCGCCGGGACCGGGTTCGAGGCGTTCATGATGTTGGGCAAAGGCCTCTGCCTGATCTGCAACAACACCGCAAAGTCCATGGAGGGCATTTCCAGGAACCCCCGCTGGCTCGAAGCCCAGATCCCCTTCGCC
Source organism: Verrucomicrobiota bacterium (assembly GCA_025457725.1). Taxonomy (GTDB): domain Bacteria; phylum Verrucomicrobiota; class Verrucomicrobiia; order Limisphaerales; family DSYF01; genus JALOTU01. The sequence goes on along the minus strand of JALOTU010000125.1, from coordinate 5,727 downwards.
GAGCTCAGCGACAAGTTCCGGAGCAGCCCCCTCGCGGTGGCCTGAAGCGGAACCATTCGGCTGCCTCCACGGCCGGATACGCATTCACCTCGCTCGGCTCGCATCGCCTGTAGCCGATCAACATGGTAGGGCGCCGCTGCGTCGGCGCCCGGTTGCGCGGCACCGCAACCCCGCCGAAACGAAATCGCGGCTCCGGTTTTGGTTAAGCGGCCTTAAAGAAATGCGCGGAATCTTGGCGCCCGCAGCCACGTGGATTCATCCCCATCCTTCCACCCATCGCACCCAGAGGTCAGCGCGGCAGGCCCTTGTAAAGAAACACGCCGTAGGCGGCAATCAGCACGATCCCCAGCCAGCGCGGCACCCCCTTGAACACCATGGTGAGCAGGAAATGCATCACCAGGGCCGCCGCGAGCAGCACCAGTGCTTCGCGGAAGATCGAGGGGATGGGCAGCGGTTGATACAGCGCGTAAACCCCCACGCAGAGCGGAATGCAGATGTGGCCGTCCCCCGCCTGCGAGGTGTAAACCACTTCGGGCCGGCCGCGCCAGCCGTAATAGAGCGCCAGCAACGCGTTGGGCAGCACCATCAGCCAGCCGCTCAGCCAGCCCAGATACTTGGTGCTGAACAAGCCGCTGTCGGCGCGCGAGACCCATTCCACCAGCCAGTCGGTGCTGACGTAAATGCCGCACGCGCCGATCGCCAGGAGTGCCGCATCCACCACCAGCATCCAGCCAAAGGACTGGTTTTGGCGCACGTTGGTCTTCAGCACCTCGAAGACGTGGAACACCTGCCAGAAAAGAAACAACCCCACCAGGACTAGCCCGTCGCTGAAGTCGATCCTGCCATCCCGACCCAGCGCCCAGACGGCCCCTGTGAAGAACAATCCCGCCACGAGCGTCAGCATCAGGGAGAGGCGGTTCACGTGGGATTCCCGGACCACGCTCTTCTTGCGCCCCCCCGGCGACAGGCTCATCCCCCAGATCAACGCCGGCAACCCGATCAGCAGGGTGAGGTTGGTGACATTGTTGACCAGCGCATTCTCCATCACGGCCGATCCCGGTCCCCGTTGGGCGCCGAGCATGAAGGCGAAGACCAGGTTGCCGATGCCCGAACAATACGGCATGACCAGCGTGCCCAATACCGTGCCCTCAAACCCGCTCTCTGTCATCGCCTCCAGGCGCCAGATCATCAGGAAAGACGCGGCAATGAACCCCCCGGTGAAGAACAGGGGAGCCCAGTGACCCGTCGATTCAATGGCTTGGACCAGCGATTGCAACGGCGCAGTTAATCAATCGCCGGTGGGCGGGCCAAGCGGTTTAACAGGCTTGACGCGAATTGCTGTCTCGGTGTGGCCGCCTGTTTGAAAGCGTGGACGTGCCGGGAAGGCGTTGATCGGCGACGATCATCAGCGCTGTCCCAGTTGTTTGACCACATCCTCCGGCTTCAGCCCCTGGATGCGGAACACTTTGTGGCGCGAGCCCGGACCTCGTAACAGCAGCACTCGGCTGGTTCCAACGCCGAGGGCTTTGGCCAGCAGTTTGAGGACGGCCTCGTTGGCGGCGGAATCCACCGGCGGTGCGGTGACTTTGATGCGCAGTTCGTCCCCGAGTGGTTCGCCGATTTCATTCTTCGACGAGCGGGGTTGAACCTTGACCGCCAGCAGCACGCCGTCGGGCAGCGGCTTGAGAAAGGCGGGTGGATTCATCGCTTGCTGAGCCTGATGGATCAGGGGGACAACCTGTTTCGTGGAGCGCGGACATTTCTGTCCGCAAGAAGGATCGCCGGATCAACGGGCGGACAGGAATGTCCGCGCTCCGATGCCCGCACGCGTCGGCTGGAACGAACTTCCGTCTCTGGCGAGGCGACCTCTTGAGGGGCCTGGAATCAACCAATGCTGGAGACCTACTTCGTCACCGCATCTTTGGCATCCTTGGCCGCCTTTTCAACCGCATCGCCGGTTTTCTTTGCGCCCTCCTGGACAGCGTCTGCCCCTTCTTTCACGGCATCCTTGGTGGCGTCGTAGGCGCCTTCAACGGCATCGCCGGTCTTCTCGGCCGCATCCGACACCGCATCGCCGGCTTTTTCGACAGGGCCCTTTTCCTTGCAGGCCACCAGAGAGAGGCAGGCTGCGGTTAGAATGAGTGTGATTAGGTTCTTCATGGTCATGAATGGTGGATTGTTAAAGCCATTGGAAGGCAGATCGCGACGGAACGCAACCCTTCGATTAAACTTTCGATCCCTTCACCATTTGAATGAGCTCTGAACCGGGACGCCCTGCCGCTCGTCCTCTCCGGACGGGTTCATGAAGAAGCTCACAGCCGCATGATTGCCTGGAGGCACCGGACAGTCGGGGCGCGGACATTCCCGCCCGCCCGCCGGGATGGAGCTCATCCTTGGGGACAAGGGGCCCGCCCCGCGCCCTGCCGGTCACCAAGAGCCTCCACCTTTTCCCAAAAGTGCCCCCGGATTGCGCCCGAGGGACTTACGCCGGGCCGTGCAAAACTTTGTCGTATATGCGACAAAGTTTTGCATGGCTGAAGCGACGGCTTTGGGGCCGCAGTTTCGGGTGGTCGAACTGCCTGGCGGATCCGTGCGGGCCCCTCAGAGGTGCCTGGCGCGAAGTGAGGCCGAGGAATCCTGGCGGGTCTCCGATTCCTGAAAAAGCTCCGCCGGTCGCGGTGGGGCTGCTGCCCGGCGTGAGCTTCGATCTCCGCGACGGCAGAAGAAAGGGGCACAACCCGGGAGGGTTGTGCCCCGATGATTCCGAATCAAGCGCTACGAGCAGCCGAGGCTTTCGCCGCAGTTGAGGCACTTGAAGCAGGCGCCGTTGCGGACGGCCACATGGCCGCAGTTCGGGCAGGTGGGCGCGTCCAGTTGATTCACGAAGGAACTGGTCAATGAGACCTGGCCGCTGGCGGGCTTGGCCGGCCGGGCTGGTTTCATATCGACAATGTCCGTGTCCTCGGAGATGGGGAGGTCCGGCACGGGCCGGTTCACGCGCTTGCGCTCCTCCTCCAGCAGTCCTGGCATGGGCAGCTCCGGCTGGCTGCGGTTCGTCGAGTAGGCTTCGCGGTAACCCGGCACGAACTGAAAAGCCATCCAGCGGAATACATAGTCGGTGATCGAACTGGCGCGACCCAATTCCTGGTTCCGGGTGAATCCACTGGGTTCGAAGCGTTGGTGGGCGAATTTCTTCACCAGGGCCTCCAGCGGCACGCCGTATTGCAGCGCCATGCTCGTGAGGGTGCCGATGGCGTCCATCAATCCCCCGATGGTGGAACCTTCCTTGGCCATGGTAATGAACAGTTCCCCGGGCTGGTTATCCTCGAACAGGCCGACCGTCAGATAACCTTCGTGGCCGGCGATGTCGAATTTGTGGGTGAGGGCGCTGCGGGTGTCGCTGAGGCGGCGTCGGATGGGCTTGCCGGCTTCCTCGCGCACCCGGGCCAGCTCGGCGTCCAGTTGTTTGATCTTGGAGAGGAGTGAATTCTCGTCGCCGTTCCGGTTGCCACCTTCATTGGTCTTCTTGGTGTTGAGCGGTTGGCTGCGCTTGGAGCCGTCGCGGTAGATGGCCACGCATTTCAGACCCATTTTCCAAGCCTGCACGTAGGCATCCTTGATGTCCTCGGTGGTGGCCTCGTGGGGCATGTTGACCGTCTTGCTGATGGCGCCGCTGATGAACGGCTGGGCCGCGCCCATCATCTTGAGGTGCGCCATGTAGTGGATGCTGCGCCGTCCGCGGAAGGCCTTGAAGGCGCAGTCAAACACGGCCAGATGCCCGGGCTGAAGGCCGCTGCGCACGATGAGACCGTCCTCCTCGACATCCTCGATGGTGTCGAACTTCTCGATGTGCGCGATGATTTGTTCGCAGAGTTCCGGCGTGTAGCCCAGCCGTTGCAGCGCCTGCGGCACGGTGCGGTTCACAATCTTCAGCATGCCGCCACCGGCGAGCAGCTTGTATTTCACCAGCGCAATATCGGGCTCCACGCCGGTGGTGTCGCAGTCCATCAGGAAGGCGATGGTGCCCGTGGGGGCGAGCACGGTGACCTGTGCGTTGCGGTAGCCCTGCTTTTTGCCGAGGGTCAGCGCGTGATCCCAGCATTTGCGGGCTTCCGTCTTGAGGAAACCGAACTCTTCGCTGGGGTGGATGGACTCGACCTCCGACCGGTGCAATTTGATGACGCCCAGCATGGAATCCACGTTGTCCTTCCTGAGCGGCTTTTCAATGCCGGTGCAGCGGGCGTCGTGGTAGCCGGGAAAGGCGCCGAGGATGCGCGCAATTTCGGCGCTTTGTTCGTAGGCGTGGCCGGTCATGATGGAGGTGATGGCGCCCGCCAGTGCGCGGCCCTCGTCGGAATCGTAGGGCAGCCCGTAACTCATGATGAGCGAGCCGAGGTTGGCAAAGCCCAGGCCGAGCGTGCGGAAGATGTGGGAATTCTCCGCGATGGCCTTGGTGGGATAGCAGGCGTTGTCGACCAGGATTTCCTGCGCGGTGATGAACACCCGCACCGCCGCCTTGAACCGTTCGACGTTGAATTTGCCGCCTTCATGCCGGAATTTCATCAGGTTCAGCGAGGCCAGGTTGCAGGCGGTGTTGTTGATGAACACGTATTCGCTGCAGGGATTGGTGGAATGAATGGGTTCGGTCCCCTTGCAGGTGTGCCACTTTTGGATGGCGCCGTCGTATTGCATCCCGGGATCGCCGCAGACCCAGGTGCCCTCGGCAATCTTGTCGAGCAACCGGGCGGCGTCCTTTCTCTCCAGCGGTTTGCCGGAGGTGATGGAGCGGGTCCACCACTCCTGTCCGTCCAGGGCCGCCTGCATGAATGCGTCGCTGGCGCGCACGGATAGGTTCTCGTTTTGATACATCACCGAGCCGTAGGCGTCGCCGTTGTAAGAGCCGTCGTAGCCCTGCTCGATCAGCGCCCAGGCCTTGCGTTCCTCCTTCATCTTGCACTCGATGAACTCCTCGATGTCGCCGTGCCAGTCGCGCAAGGTGTTCATTTTGGCGGCGCGACGGGTTTTGCCGCCGGACTTCACCACATTGGCGACCTGGTCATAGACCTTGAGGAAGGAGAGGGGGCCGCTGGGCCGTCCGCCGCCGCTGAGTTTCTCGCGGGCGGAGCGGATGGGGGTGAGGTCGGTGCCCGTGCCGGAGCCGAACTTGAACAGCATGGCCTCGCTGTGGGCCAGGTGCATGATGCTTTCCATGTTGTCCTCGACCGACTGGATGAAGCAGGCGCTGCATTGGGGATGAACATACTGGGAAGGGGCGCGTTCGGCCTCGCCGCTGGCGGGGTTGTAAAACCAGTTGCCCTTGCAGGATTCCTTGCCGACGCCGTATTCGTGGTGCAGTCCCACGTTGAACCAGACGGGTGAGTTGAAGGCGCCGTATTGGTTAAGGCACAGCCAGGTGAGTTCATTGTAGAACACCTCGCCGTCCGACTTGCTGAAGTAGCCGTCCTTGATGCCCCAGTCCGCGATGGTGCGGGTGATGCGATGGATGAGTTGCCGGACGGAAGTCTCGCGCTCGGGGGTGTTCTGTTCGCCGTAGAAATACTTTGAAACCACCACCTTGGTGGCCAGCTGCGACCAGAACTTCGGCACCTCGACGTCTTCCTGACGGAAGATCACCTTCCCCGAATCGTCCGTGATCTCGGCCGTGCGCTTGTCCCACTCGATCTGGTCGAAGGGGTTGGTGTTGGCGTCGCTGAAAATCCGTTCCAC
>JALOTU010000124.1 GCA_025457725.1 Verrucomicrobiota bacterium | reverse complement strand
CACGCCCACGGAGACCCGGTCGATCTTCCGGAGTGTCCAGGGAATTGATCTCCAACTGATGAGCCTGACGGGCGAGGGACCGTCCGTGGAGTCACAGCGCGCGACATTGCTGCGCGAGAGACAGATCGCCTTTCAGAACGCCCTGGGGCCGGCCCGCTATCGGGAATATCAACGGTTGCAGGATCCGGCTTATCAGAGCGCCATCGCCGCGGCACAGGCCGCCGGCGTGACTTCCGCCGCCGACTTGTTCTATGCCATCGATCAGGTGGGAGCTCAGGAGATCTCCAGGATCAACCAGGACGGCAATTTAACCCCGTTGCAACAGGAGTTGGCACGTCAGAAGGTGCAACTGGAACAAACCCAGATTGCTGCCGAGGCTTTGGGCCAAACCTCCCCCGCGCCTCCACCCACTCCCCCACAGCGGACCTATTCTTTCCAGAAGGGCGATACCATCGCCGGGGTATCCATGCGGACGGGCGTGCCGGTCGCCGTGCTGCTCCGCGCGAACCCCGATCTGAGGCTGGAGCAAATCGCACCGGGAACCCGGATCATCATCCCCCCCTGGACATCACCGCTGCAGTAGGCGGGCCTAGCTCGAAAGTGCGCCCGTCGCAGCCGTTCCTTGTCGGAACACCAGCTTGCCCTCCTCGGCCGTCACTTGGATGGGTTCGCCGTCGTGCAGGATGCCGCGGAGAATCTCCTCGGCCAGCGGATCTTCAAGAAACCGCTCCACGGCCCGCCGCATTGGACGCGCGCCGTAGGCCGGATCGTATCCCTTCTCCACCAGGAAGTCCTTGGCAACCTCGTCGAGCTTGAGCTCGATGTTCCGCGTCCGCAATCGCACCATGACCTTGGAAACCTCCAGGTCAAGGATCTGCACGAGATCAGGCTTCGTGAGCGACCGGAAGACCAGCACATCATCAATCCGGTTGAGGAACTCCGGACGGAAGGTGCGCTTGGCTTCCTCCAGAATGCGCTCCCGCATTTTCTCATAAGTCGCCTCGTCCGACGCGCTGGCAAACCCGAGCGTGGATTGCTTGCGGATGGTGTCCGAACCCACATTCGAGGTCATCAAAATGATGGTGTTCCTGAAATTCACCACGCGCCCCACACTGTCGGTCAGCTTCCCCTCCTCCAGAATCTGCAGCAGCATGTTCCAGACATCCGGGTGCGCCTTCTCGATCTCGTCAAACAACACCACCGAATATGGACGACGCCGGACCGCTTCCGTGAGCTGCCCGCCTTCCTCATAGCCCACGTAGCCGGGAGGCGATCCCACGAGTCGCGATACGTTGAATTTCTCCATGTACTCGCTCATGTCCATTTGAATGAGCGCCCTGGGGTCGCCGAACATCTGCTCCGCCAGGGACTTCGCCAGCAGGGTCTTGCCCACCCCGGTGGGGCCCAGCAGCGCAAACGTCCCGATGGGACGCTTGGGATCCTTGAGATCCGCCCGGGAGCGACGCAGCGCCTTGCAGAGAGCGGTGACCGCCTCGCGCTGGCCAATGACCACCTTGGCGACCTCCTCCTCGACGCCGATCAACCTCTGGGCCTCGGTCTTCTCCATGCGGCTGAGGGGAATGCCCGTCCACTTGGACACCACTTGCAGAATCTCCTCCTCATCCACGGTCACCCGCTTCTCCTCGCGGTTGGTGCGCCATTCAGCCAGGACCTTTTCCAGCCGTTCCCGCGCCTGCTTCTCGCTGTCGCGCATCGCGGCCGCCCCTTCGAAATCCTGGTTCTTGATGGACTTCTCCTTCCTCGCCTTGATTTCCTCAATGTCGCCTTCCAGGGCCTTGATCTCCGGCGGGCGCGTCATGGTGCCAATGCGCGCGCGGGAACCGGCCTCGTCCATCAGGTCGATCGCCTTGTCGGGCAAAAACCGGTCGGTGATGTATCGGTCCGACAGCTTCACCGCCGCTTCAATTGACGGATCGGTGAACTCCACCTTGTGATGATCCTCATACTTGGGACGAAGCCCCTTCAAAATGAGCACGGCCTCATCGAGCGAGGGCGGTTCCACCTTGACGGACTGGAACCGGCGCTCCAAAGCCGCGTCCTTCTCAATGTACTTGCGGTATTCGTTCAGGGTGGTGGCCCCGATGCACTGCATCTCCCCGCGGCTCAATGCCGGCTTGATGATGTTGGAGGCGTCCATGGTTCCCTCGGCCGAACCCGCACCCACAATCGTATGCAGCTCATCAATGAACAGGATGACATTCTTGGCCCGGCGAATCTCGTCCATCACCGCCTTGATGCGCTCCTCGAATTGACCGCGGTACTTGGTCCCGGCCACCATCAGGGCCAGATCCAGCGTGACGACGCGCTTTTCCCGCAGGATTTCAGGCACGTTGCCGGCGGCAATTTCCTGGGCCAGCCCCTCGACGATCGCGGTCTTGCCGACGCCGGCCTCACCGAGCAAGACGGGATTGTTCTTGGTGCGGCGGCAGAGGATCTGGATGACCCGTTCGATCTCGTTCTTGCGTCCGATCACCGGATCCATCTCCCCCTTGCGCGCGATTTCGGTCAGATCCCGGCCGAACGCCTTCAGGGCCGGAGTGCGCACGTCCCCCTTCTTCTCCCCACCCCCGGTCTTCTCCATCGACTCCGGAGGCTCTTCCATGCCCGCAAAATTAGGATCCAACTCCCGCAAGGTCTCCTGCCGGCAGGCTTCAATGTCGATGTCCAGGCTCTTCAGCACGCGGGCGGCGACGCCGTCTCCCTCGCGCAGGAGTCCCAGCAGGATGTGTTCGGTTCCCACATAGGTGTGATTCAGCGCCTTGGCCTCCTTGGCCGCAAGCGCCAGCACCTTCTTCACGCGGGGCGTGTAGGGAATGTTCCCCATCATCTTCTGGTCCGGACCCGTCCCCACCTGCTTCTCCACTTCCAGCCGCACCGTGTCCAGGTCAAGCCCCATGCGCTGCAGCACATTGACGGCGACCCCCTGCCCCAGCTTGATCAGGCCCAGCAGCAGATGCTCCGTGCCGATGAAGTTGTGATTGAACCGGTCCGCCTCCTTGCGTGCCAACGCAAGGACCTGCTGGGCTCGTGGTGTAAAATTGCTCATGGCTTCGTCACTCATAACGCGTGTTCCTAGTTCGTCTTCTCGGCAGAGTCATCGGCCTGGCCGGGTGGAGCCTGCATCACAGGACGACTCATGTTCCTGAGTTGCTGCCGTAACATGTCAGCCCTCAGCAGGTCACGTTCCTCGCCGCTCAACCGACCGGTGTGCATCCGCTGCAGGTGGGCCGGTTGCGTTTGAACAAACAACTCGTCCACCACCGATCGATCCACCCCCGGAAAATGCCCCAGCTCCAGGCCCAACCTCAAGAACGACAACAAGTTCATCGATTCCTTCGAGGAGATGCTGTGGGCATTGGACAAAACCCCGTATGCCCTGCCGATATGATTATACACCGTTTTTGGAGAACGCTCGAGCAAAGTTCCCCGCGCGTTCTCCTCGTGCTCAATGATCTGTTTCACCACCTTCTCCAATCGCTCGGCAATGCTGGTCTCCGCCTCGCCCAGCGTCATCTGGTTGGATACCTGGAAAATGTTCCCCAACGCCTCGGTTCCTTCGCCGTACAACCCGCGAACGGCAAGCCCGAGCTTGTTGACGGACTGGATGATGGGCTCGATCTGCTCCGAAAGCACCAGCCCGGGCAAATGCAGCATGGCGCTGACCCGGATGGCGGTCCCCAGATTGGTCGGGCACGCCGTCAGGAAGCCGAAGACGGGACTGAAGGCATAGTCGAGGGATTTCTCGAGTTCCGTGTCCACGCCGTCGATCAGTTTCCAGGCCTGCTTGATTTGAAAACCCGGAAGCAGCGCCTGCATGCGCAGATGATCCTCCTCGTTGATCATCACACACACGCTTTCATCCTTGTTCAGAACCAAACCGCTCCCCACGTTGCGCGCCGCGTGCTCGCGGCTGATCAGGTGGCGCTCCACCAGGATCGTCTTGTCCAGAGCCGTCAGGGCATCCATCGCGGTGGAGAATCCGTTCTGCATCAACTTCAGGGACTCCACCGCCGGCAGCATGGTGCCAAGCACCTTCTGCCGTTGCTCCTTCTTGGCGGTTCCCGGGAAGGGACACCCCTCCAGGTTGCGCGCCAGTCGGACGCGGCTGGAGAGCACGATCTCGTCCTGGGGACCACGGCGACGCGCCATCTCGGCCGGCGGTGTCAGGAACTCCTGCAAGGCGACTTTGGTCACGGGGCCTCCACCCCCTCCGTCCGGCCGGTCAGCGATTTGATTTCATCGCGCAGTTCGGCGGCCCGCTCGAACCTCTCCTCGTGAATCGCCTTCTCCAGCTTGCGCTGCAGCGTCTTCAGCTGGTCCGAGACATCCAGGGCCTTCTTCAACTGCTTGAAGCGCTTGGGCACCTTGCCCACATGGCGCACCCCCTTGTGCATGGATCTGAGCAGCGTGGCCAACCCGTCGGAAAAGTGCTCGTAACAGACCGGACATCCAAAGCGGCCGGTCTTCTTGAAGTCGGCATGGGTGAATCCACAGCTCGGACAGGGAGCCTCCTTCCGTCCGGAGGCCTTCTCCACCTCCTGCGATGCACCCAGGCCCAGGAGCAGATCCGCCAGCGAGAACGCCGCGGGATCATTCACGCCCTTCGCTTTGGCGCATTCCTCGCAAAGATCCACCTTCTGCATCTTCTCGCCCGCAATCTGGGTGAGATGCACGGTCGCTTCCCGTTCCTGGCATATGCAGCAAAGCATCGTTCCTACACGTATATCGGCTCACCCGAAACCTTCGTCAAGGCATGGTAGGCGCTCACGAGCTGGCGCGTCACCCGTCCGGGACGCCCCGACCCGATCACTCGTCCGTCAATCCTGACCACGGGGACAACCTCGGCTCCCGTTCCGGTGAGAAAGCATTCATCCGCATTGAACAGATCATAGCGCGTCAGGGTGGTTTCCAGGGCCGGCACGCCGATCTCCCGCGCCAGATCCATCACCGTGCTGCGGGTGATCCCATAAAGCGCGCCGGCATAAAGCGGCGGTGTGAGGAGCTGCCCGGCTTTCATGATGAAGAGATTGTCCCCGGTGCACTCGGCCACATAGCCCTCGGAATTGAGCATCACCGCCTCCTCGCACCCGGCATTGTTGGCCTCGATCTTCGCCAGAATGTTGTTGAGGTAGTTGAGCGACTTGATGGCGGGGTTCACCGCGCTGTGCAGGTTGCGCACGGTGGGGACGGTGATGATGTCCATCCCCTTTGCGTAGAAGGATTGCGGGTAAAGCTGGATCTTGCCGGCGATGATGATGACCGATGGCTTCTTGCAGCGGTTGGGATTCAGCCCCAGGGTCCCCACCCCGCGGGTGATGACGAGGCGGATGTAGCCGTCCCGAACATGATTCACGCGGCATGTCTCCACCACCGCCCGGTTCAGGGCCCGTCGGCTCATGGGAACCTTGAGGAGCAGCGCCTTGGCGGAACAAAACAGCCGTTCGATATGCTCGTCCAACTTGAAGACGCGGCCGTTGTAGGCACGAATACCTTCGAAAATGCCGTCGCCATAAAGCAATCCGTGATCAAACACAGACACTTTGGCGTCACGCTGTGAATAGAATTTCCCGTCAATAAAGACTTTCATTCGATAAAACCCAACAAGCTTACGGTTTCGGCTCGGACAATGGCAATCTCTAAGCCCCGCCAATTCGCCGGGCCATCAGCGCTGGGGAGGAGCGAACCTGACGAGGCTGCCGCACCGTTGGCGGCTACTTCTGCCAGGAACGCAGAATGGCCAGCCCGTCCATCAGATCCAGCGCCCGAAGCAGCACGGGATCGCGAGATTCCTGGCCTTTGGTGACCGAGGGCTGTTCCAGATCCTTGGCGGTCAGCATCTCGCCGCGCCAGCGACGCACGAGGTCGGCTTCATCCATCCGCAACCTCACCGGTCCGCCGTTGGTGCCTTGCACGGCCCCAAACCCTGAGCCGCTCCCGCCTCTGGCGGAGTCAAGCCGAACCGCTGGTAGATCAGCCTTCACCTCCACATCCGGCCGCAGCCCGTCCATCGGAATCATCTGGGCATTGCCGAGCTGTACGCTCGAGACGGTGATCAGGAGATACTGCCCGTTCTTCAACGGAAAAGTCCGCCGGATGCCGGCGGTTCCGGAGGTGCGCCCGCCAAAAATCAACGCCACCCCGCTCTGTCGCATCATCGCCGCCAGCGCCTCCGCCGCCCCGCCGGTCCTGCCGTCCACCAAAACCGCCACCGGCAGCGCAATGGCCGTTTCCTTCGGCCGCGAACGCTTGAGCCCCTCGCCCCAGTTCAACAATGGCGTCTCTTGCATCAGGAAAGCGTCCGCAAGCTGAACCGCGGCCGAATAGTCGTTGCCGCCGGCTCCACGCAAATCCAGCACCAGGCCCGTCAACCGATTGGAGACAATCAACGCGGTGTAGCGCCGCTGAAATTCCTGCGGCGTGGAAGCCGCAATGGTCCGCAACTGGAGATAACCCACGGTTTCCCGATACACCTCGGTATCCCCAACCCCGCCCGAGTCGCCGGCTTCCGGAGGATTGTCCCCGGCCTGATCCACCAGCAAGACTCTCGGCGCGAGATTCTCGATCAAACCTTGCACCGCCTTCCAGTCAATCTGCTCCGGGGTGGCGCCGGCAAGATTCGATCGGATCAGCCCGGACACCTCCTCGAAGGCAGGATGCACGTCCGGCGCACTCCAGACCACGGACCCAAAACCAACCAACGCGGCCGCGACAACAACACCGCAAGCCTGTCTCAATGTATTCATGAAATGCATGATGTTCTGTTCTCTACAGTGCCTTGGCCGCGATGTCGCGACGGAACTGCGCCCCC
>JALOTU010000123.1 GCA_025457725.1 Verrucomicrobiota bacterium | reverse complement strand
GTGCCGAAGTCGAGGCCTAGGAACATGGATCCGCCCTTTCGTGGCGCGAGCTCATACTTCAAAGGCCCCCGTGCGCCGCCCAGAAATCGGCCGGCGCGATGATGGGGTAACGCCCCGACAGGGCCAGCAAATCCTTGTCGCCGGTAATCAGGTAATCCACCTTGGCCGAGGTCAGTCCGGCAAGCAACGTGCCGAGGATGGGATGGTCCGCCGGGTCGCGTAAATCCGGCTCGGGGCCGGCAGCCGGAAAAATGATTTCCGCCTGGATGGACAGGATATCCACCACATCCTCCATTTCCGCCGCCGACAGGCCATGGCGATGAACAAGGCGCGGCAAGACCCGGCGCAGTTCATCCAGGATGTATTCGGAGAGCAGGACTTCCACCGAGCCATGCCGCCACGCCGCCATGATCTTGCCCGGCACGCTGGCCGGATAGGCGATGCCGAACAGCAGAACGTTGGTGTCGAGCACGACGCGGAGGGTGGCCACCGGCGTCCTCAGTCGGTATTGGAGGAATTCCGTTCCGCGGCCACCGCCGCGTCGATCTCCGCCATGCCTTCCGGCTCGGGCACGCCCGCGTAGCCCGCCTCGATGCGCGCGGAAAGAACGTCGAAACGCGCCTGCATGCGTCGAATGCGCGCGAACAGCCGGGCGTCCACCAGGGCCGCGACGGGCTTGCCATCTTTGTTGATGACGATGCTGTCGTGCCGGAATTGGACCTGATTCAGCATCTCGCCCAGGTTCTGGCGGAAGGTCACGGCGCTGGTTTCGGTAATCATGGTAGGTACTCCATAATGATCATGTTGGTCATTATGGTTGCAGCACAACAAAGGGTCAATCAGGCAAGCCCCAGGAACAACCGCTTCAAGAGAGACGCTCCAACAGCCGGCTTCGCCGCCTGTTTCCGCGCCCCTCAAGCTAAACGTTGACGCTGTAGAAAAACCCCAAAAATCCCCGCCCCCCCCATTCGACTTGTCATAATCCGTCGAACGGAATGGCGCACCGGGAGGTCGCGAATGCCCCGCTTCAAACCCATCCACCGGGGCCTGAAGCTCCTACCGGTGGACTTCGACAAACAGGTCCAGCCCGGCAGTTTCGAACACGCCCTATGTCAGCTCATTGACCACGAGCTCGACCTCACCGCCTTCCACACCCGCTACAAGAACGACCACGAAGGCGCCCCCGCCTACGACCCCGCCGTCCTCCTCAAGCTCATCCTCCTCGCCTACAGCCGGGGCATCGTCTCCAGCCGCAAGATCGAAGCCGCCTGCCGCGAGAACGTTGTCTTCATCGCGGTTTCGGGGGACAGCCAGCCCAACTTCACCACCCTGGCCGCCTTCGTTGCCGACCTGGGCGACCTCGCCGCCAAACTGTTTGCCCAGGTCCTGCTGGTGTGCGACCGGCAAGGCCTCATCGGCCGCGAGATGTTCGCCATCGACGGCGTCAAGCTGCCGTCCAACGCCAGCAAGGCCCGGAGCGGCACCCGCGCCGACTACCGCCGCCAATTGGAGAAGATGGAGAAGGCGGCGACGAAGATCCTGGCCCAACACCGGGAAGTGGATGCGCTTCCTCCCGAACCCGACGCCCAACGCCAGGCCCGCAAGCTCGAACGGCTGCAACGGGAAGCCCAACAACTGCGCGACTGGCTCGACGCCCACCCCCAGGACCGCAAGGGGTCGAAAGGCTCTGTGCGCCTGTCCAACCGCACCGACAACGACTCCGCCAAGATGGCCACGGGCAAGGGGGTGATCCAGGGCTACACCGGTGTCGCCACCGTGGACGCGAAACACCAGATCGTCCTGGACGCCCAGGCCCACGGCACCGGCAGCGAACAGGAACTCCTCCTCCCCGTGCTGGAAGCCACGAAGGCCCAACGCACGCCGGAGACCGCCATCACCGCGGATGCCGGCTACCACAGCAAGGCCAACCTCCAGGCCTTACAAGAAGCCGGCATCGACGCCTGGCTGCCAGACACCGGCTACCGCAAGCGGGATGAACGCTATGCCGGCCAGGAAGCGCACAAGGCCAAGCCCGACCCGCTGTACGACAAAGGCCCCCACGCGAAGAAGGCCACGCTGTACACCCCCAAGGACTTCACCCTGGCCCCGGACCGGCAAAGCTGTGTCTGCCCGGCGGGCCACACCCTGTACCGCAACGGCGCCAACTGCCATCACGGTGATCACGTGGGCATCAAATTCCAGGGCGCGAAGCGGGACTGTCTGGCCTGTGAACTCAGAACCCACTGTCTGCGGCATCCCGACAAGACCCCCACCCGCCAGGTCACCTTCTTCCGGGGCAAGGCCGACCCGGACCATGACCCGCTGGAGGTGATGAAGCGGCGCATCGACAGCGACCGGGGGCGGGCCATGATCACCTGGCGGTTCCAGACGGTGGAACCGGTGTTCGGCAACACCCGTGGCAACAAGCGGCTGGATCGGTTTACGCTACGGGGCCAGACGAAGGTGGATGGGCAGTGGAAGCTGTACTGCCTAGTGCACAACATCGAGAAGCTGGCGCATCATGGCTATGCGGGGTGAGGGGCCGGGAACAGGCCCGAGACCGCGAAGGACAGGGCCAAGAGCGCTCTCAAGACGAATCAGGAGGGGAGAACACTTGAACAGCGTGAATCCAACCGTTTCAACCCCGAGCCGGGGCGGCTTTGAAAAAATGACCGCCAGGAACGCGAGGGGGGAACAGAAACGGGTTTTTCTACAGCGTCGTTAGGCGTCTTGAGCAAGTGGGGACAATAGGCACACATATGCGTAAGATGGCTCCATGAAGCCATTTCGCTGGAACGCCGAGAAGAATGAAACGCTCACGACTGAGCGTGGCATTTCGTTTGAGAGCATCGTGGTCGCAATCGAGGCAGGCGGGCTGCTGGACATCCTGGCCCACCCGAACCAGTCGAAATTTCCAAGGCAGCGCGTTCTTGTCGTCTCGTGCGACAACTACGCCTACTTGGTGCCGTTCGTCGAGGAGGACGATTTCTTCTTCCTCAAGACCGTGATCCCAAGCCGCAAGGCTACTCGGGACTATCTGAATCAGGGTGAACCAGATGCCGAAAATTGATGAATACGAACTCGAAGTGCTAAGCGCCTTCGAGAAAGGCCAGCTGAAGTCCGTCGCAACGAAAGCCGAACTTGCCAAGTTCAAGGCTGCCGCGCGTGCCACCGCAATCAAGGATCGCCGCGTCAATATCCGGCTGTCTTCGGGCGATCTCAACGATATTCAGGTTAAGGCCCTAGAAGAAGGGCTACCGTACCAAACGCTAATTGCTAGCGTGTTGCATAAGTACGTTACTGGTCGCCTTACGGAGCGGCCGGGTTCCGTCACGAGTCCAACCCGCAAGCCCGCCGCAAAGCGCCGCGCTACATCAGACGGCTAATCCAGACGCCCAACCCATCGGTCAACACGGACCGCTCGCAAGCTGCGCTTGCGGGTTCCCTCCGCGACTTCGCCGCTCCCGAGGCCGGTTACCTCAAAGTTGTGCGTCTTCATGAAGCAATGGCGTGGAATCATGGGTCTGCTGTGGGCTTCGCCCTGCTCCGCTGTCGGCATCGTGCTTACGAGTTGCCCGCTGATCAAGGCGCGACGCTTCGCCAACGGGGGCTCGCTGGGCATCCAGCCGCAAGGTCAGCGGATCGGCGTTTTCGCGGGCGGCAAGGCGACCGGGGCGCCACGAACCGCGTGCCGATGGATGGAAGCGCCCAACGAAAAAGGGGCTGAGATCGCTCTCAACCCCTTGGCCCCCTGCAGGCTGGGTCGCGGCCCGTAGCTTACTTGCTGACCAGGATTTCCCGCATGCGGGTGTTCGCGTAGCGCACGAGTTCGTATTCGAACGGGGTGCCGGTTTCGTAGTAGCGGAAGCCGACGCTGCGGCGCTCATCCACCGCCTCCAGGGCGGTGTAGGCGGTGCAGCCAGTATCCCAGCAGTTGTCGTAGATGCCCAGCATGTCCACTTCCTGCTTGATGACATTGTCGGTGGCCAGACCGGCGGTGTCGCGCACCGAGGAAGGTCCGAAGATGGGCAGGACGAGGTAGGCGCCGCGGCCGACACCCCATTTGCCCAGGGTCTGGCCGAAGTCCTCGCGGCGCTCGGTCATGCCGATGTGGCTGGCGGGATCCCACAGGCCGAGGATGCCGACGGTGGTGTTGACGGCGAAGCGTCCGACGGTGACTGCGGTGTCGGTGAGTTCACCCTGTAGCAGGTTGTTATAGAAGTTGCGCAGCTCGCCCAGGTTGTCGAAGAAGTTGCTGACACCTTCCTGGGCGATGTCCGGCATGACGAACTGATAGCCGCTCAAAACCGGCAAAAACACATAGCGGTCGAAATTGGTGTTGAAGTTGTACATGGTGCGGTTGAACGACTCGAGCGGGTCATTCACCGCGAGGATGGCTTTCTTGTCGGTAATGGGCCCTTGCAGTTCCGGGAACACCCGTTTCGGCGTGCTGAGCTTGACTTCGGAAGTGGCGGTGGTGCCGCTGGTGCTGGCGCATCCGGCGAGGCCGGCCATGAGTACCACGAGCAGGGCGGAGTTCAGAGGGGACAGGGAGGAAGTCTTCATTACTGTTGCCCGCCTTTCAGGAACGCCACCATGTCGGCCACGTTCGTCTTGTGGAGGATGTTGCCCATGTGGCCGCCGGCCGGGTAGACCTTGACGCGGTTGCCCAGGGTGCTTTTCAGGTAGTCCAGCTCGCCCGGCGCCAGGATCAGGTCATTGCTGTTGGTGGCCACGCGCACGTTCGTGTCGGAGGAGAGGAAACCCTCGATTTGCCGCAGGCTGGATTCCTGGATGATCTGCTCGGCGCTCTTGCCCGGATGACGGGTTTGTAGCGTGGGGATCAGCAGTTCGTCCACATACTCCTTGAAGTTGATGACATGGGCGGCACGGGCGTAATAGGAGAGGGGTTCACGGGCGGTGAATTCCTTTTCCTTGGGCACGATGTATCCCGCCTTGTTCATGACGTCGGAGGCGAACACCATGCTGCCGGAAGTCAGCCGGAAGGAGAAGCCGATCAGGCCGCCGGCCGTGTGCCGGTATTTACGCTTGTCGCCGATATCTCCGTCGCGGTAGGTGGCGTACAGGGTGTCCTGGTCGAAGCGCATGCCCGCCGCGGGATCGTAGTTCTCGGCCACGGCGCCGATGACGGCATCGAGGAAATCGCCCATGAGGGGATGGCCCTCGGGGCTGCGCGGCATGCTGTCGGCGGTCAACTTGTCGAGGATTTGCGCCGAGCTGTACAGGTCCACCGGCGGGTTGATCATGTACACCTTTTGCAGGTTGAGCTTCTTTTCCTTGCGGTCGAGATCACCCACGAAGGCGGCATGCAGACCCCCCAGGCTGTAGCCGATGACATGCATGCCGGTGACCTGGATGTCGTCCTTCACCGCCGCATAGGCCTGCTGCATGACGCGGTAGATGTCCTTGGCGTCTTCCGGCGCGTATCCAGGCATGTTGCTGCTGGAGGCGGACAACAGGAAATTCAGGTGGGTGGGGGAAGACAGGTTGATGACGTGGAAGCCCGCGTGATAGAGGGCTTTCTGCAGCGCGACCATGTTCCGGTTGTTGTACGCGGAACCCGTGCCGCCGATGCTGAACACCAGCGGGGCGGCTTTCTTCTGCAGGGCCACGGAATATTTCAGGCTGTCGTTGTACCAGAACACATCCGGCATGGGCCGGAGGTTGTCGAGGCTCTTCACCTTGACCGGAATCTTCTCCGGCAGCTCGGCCTTCAATTTGTTCGGCGTGCCCAGCACGGTGGCGACATAGCTGTCGGTGGCCGGGAATTCATAAGGCTCGGAGGCTGAAGCCCATGCGCCTTGCGTCGCGAGCAACAGCCCGGCCAGCAGGGAGGCCAAGCCGTTCAGTCGGGGATACTTCATCTGGTTCTCCGGGGTCTCAGGGGGGGTAATAGGGGTGTCGGCAAAATTGCCTGAATACTACTGATGGGGTTGTTGCTCACATTAACTATTTACGCCACCGCTGCCTTCGTCGCCATCATCCACGCGTGTTGGAATTCGCCGGGAAAGCGCTCAGTTCGACGCGCGGCGCCGGTTCCCAACCCGCCTTGCGCTGCTCGGCCACCACGTTGGTGAAGATGCCGCCACGCACGTAGAACTTGGCGGTCAGGCGCATGAAGCGCGGCTCGGTGGCGCGGACCAGGTCGTCAAGGATGCGGTTGGTGACATCCTCGTGGAAATGCCCCTCTTCCCGGAACGACCAGATGTACAGCTTCAGGCTCTTCAGTTCCACACAGCGCCGGTCCGGGATGTAGTCCAGGAACAGGGTGGCGAAGTCCGGCTGGCCGGTCTTCGGGCACAGGCAGGTGAACTCGGGAATCTCGATGTGGATGTGGTAATCCCGGCCAGGTTGCGGGTTGTCGAAGGTTTCCAGGGATTTGGCGGGCTGGCTGGGCATGGAGCGAGGCTTCAAAGTTAGAATGCGCGACGCATTATAAACCCCGTCCATCCACGCCTTTTCCCCCTTGCGCCTCAAGCACATCCATATCGCCGGCTTCAAGTCCTTCGTGGACCCGGTGACCATCCCCGCCACCTCCCAACTGACCGGCATCGTCGGTCCCAACGGCTGCGGCAAGTCCAACGTCATCGACGCGGTGCGCTGGGTGCTGGGCGAATCCAAGGCGCGGGAACTGCGCGGCGCCTCCATGCAGGACGTGATCTTCAACGGCTCCGCCGGACGCAAGCCGGCCTCGCGCGCCTCGGTCGAACTGCTGTTCGACAACAGCCTGGGCAAGGCGGCGGGGCAGTGGTCCCAGTACGCGGAAATCTCGGTGAAGCGGGTGCTGACCCGGACCGGGGATTCGTCCTACTGGAT
>JALOTU010000122.1 GCA_025457725.1 Verrucomicrobiota bacterium | reverse complement strand
CACGCGTCCCTTCTTGTCGATTCTTCGTAACAGGTTTTGGGCTACAACACCTTTCAGGGCTTCGGATAGGGTGGTGCGGATTTTGTTCTGCTGCCCGGCCGGGAACACGTCGATGATTCGATCGACGGTCTTCGCGGCGCTGGTGGTGTGGAGGGTTCCGAAGACCAGGTGCCCGGTGCTGGCTGCGAGCAGAGCCAGTTCGATGGTTTCCAAATCCCGCATTTCTCCGACCAGAATGATGTCCGGATCCTCACGCAGCGCGCCGCGCAGCGCGGCGGAGAATGATTTCGTGTGCATTCCTACTTCCCGGTGATTCACAAGGCAACCCTTGCTTTCATGGACGAACTCGATCGGGTCTTCCACGGTGATGACATGATCCGTGCGGTTGCGGTTCGCGTAGTCGACCATGGCTGCCAGCGTGGTTGATTTGCCGGAGCCTGTGGGCCCGGTGACCAGCACCAGACCGCGGTGCAGCATGGAGAGCTTCTTCAGCACCGGGGGAAGCGGCGCGTCGAACTTCTCGAAATCCTCGAATGAGAGCACCTTGCTGGGGATTTGGCGGAACACCGCCGAGACGCCGTTCTTCTGTTGGAAGAAGTTGGCGCGAAAACGTGAAATGTTGGGGATCTCGTAGCCGAAATCCACATCGCCGGTCTCCTCGAACTGCTTGATCTTGAAGTCCGGCGCGATCTCATAAAGCATCGTCTTCAACGAATCGTTCTCCAGCGGGGGATAGTCGACTCGCATCATCGCGCCATTGACGCGCAGCATGGGAGGATTGCCCGACGCCAGGTGCAAGTCCGAGGCTTTTTGCTCGAACATCAAATTGAAGAACGCATCGATTTTTGCCATAGCTTGTTTATTCGATTGAGCTTCCGCCCCAGCTAAAACCACACCACGAACGACTTGATGAGCGAATTAAGCATTATCATTGCCGACGAAATCCGAAGAAACGGGCCAATAACCATGGCCCGCTTCATGGAACTCGCGTTGTATTGTCCTGTTTATGGATATTACGAGCGTGATGCGGACAACGTGGGCAAGCGGGGTGATTTCCTCACAAGCGTGAGTGTGGGATCGGCTTATGGGGAGTTGCTGGCATCGCGCTTCGCGCTGTGGCTGGATGTCATCGCCGCTCCTGATTGCCGCGGGGTGCATATCGTTGAAGCGGGGGCTCATGATGGTCAGCTGGCTCTCGATATCCTCAGCTGGTTGAAGCAGGAGCGCCCCGACCGGATGGAGAACCTGCAGTACCACCTGATCGAACCCTCGAATGCACGGAGAGAATGGCAACGCCGCAAACTGCGGGAGGTCGGTTCCCTGATTTGTTGGTCCAGCGGGTGGAAGGAGTTGCGGCAGCGTACGGGAGGCATTTGCGGTATCATCTTCTCGAACGAGATTCTGGATGCCTTGCCGGTTCATCGCGTGGCGTGGGACCGGGAGAGGCAGTTGTGGTTCGAATGGTTGGTGAACGAGAAGGGAGGCGGCTTTGTGTGGAGCCGTGGGGACGCCGTGGGTCAGGGGTTGCTTGAGGCGGTCGAGCAACGGGTCCCACGACCCTTGCAGGATGTGCTGCCGGATGGATATGTGGTTGAAATCTGTCCGGCTGCCATCGACTGGTGGGGCAACGCCGCGCGCAGCCTGAGCCGGGGATGGTTGATGACGATGGACTATGGCTTTGATGCAGGGGAAGAGGTGATGCCGGAGCGGACATCCGGAACGCTGCGGGCCTATCACCTGCACCAGGCCTTTGCGGATGTGCTGCAACATCCCGGCGAACGCGACATCACGGCACATGTGCATTTTGGCCCGGCCCGGAGTGAGGGCGAGCGAATCGGTTTGAGAACGGAGTTTTTTGGCGATCAGAGCCGGTTTCTCACCCGGTTGCTCATCGAAGCCACCGGTTCCGAGCACTCATGGTTCAGAGAAGATCCCGGGCGCTTGAGCCAAATCAAAACCTTGATTCACCCGGATCACTTTGGCCGCGCCTTCAAAGTTCTGGTGCAGACAAAGGTGTGACGACAGTCGATGCAAGGTTGCACTGAGCGCGGCAGCGGGCGCTATTGCTGGCGGGTGTCCAGGGCGGGGCTGTTGTCCGTGATCGCTTTGAGCAACCGCAGCTCGTAACAGACCAGGGCCAGCGCGCAGACGGCCGCGGTCTCGCTGCGAAGAGTGTTTCTTCCCAGCGTGATGGGGATGACGCCTGCGGCACGGAGTCTGGCGGCTTCCGCGGGGCTGAAATCGCCTTCGGGACCGATCCATATACCCACCTGCGGGGACGGTGATGCATTGTTGAAAAGCGGCTTTGATTGCAAGACCTGGCGCAGTTCGCTGGCCTCCGGGGAAAGCGAGCCCATCAAGTGCAATGGGATGTCGGGGAATTTGTGGAGCGCAGTGGCGAGTGGGAGCGCAGGCTCAAGGATGGGCAACCATGGGTTGCCGCACTGTTTCAAGGCTTCGATGGCGGTGCGGTGCCATTTGACAGCCTTTTTTTCTCCGGCCATGTCGAATTTGGAGATCACGCGCTCACTGAGCACCGGCTGGACTCGGTGAATGCCCAGTTCGGTGGCCTTTTCCACGATCCAATCCATGCTTTTCAATTTGGTAACAGCTTGAAAGAGCGTGCATTCAAACCCGATGCGGGCAGCCTGTTCCAGGCTTTGAACTTCAAGTGTGACCCGGGTTCGGCTGGTTTCCAACACCCGGGTTATTGCGCTGGTGCCCTGCCCATCGAGCACCGACACCGTATCGCCCGGCTGGACGCGGAGCACTTTGACGGCATGCGCCGCCTCGCTATCCGTTAGCGTAAGCAGTCTTGTTCCTTGGCGAACGTCGGGGAGATAGAAGCGATGCATTTGAACTGGACGGTCGCGTGGGGAGACATTGCCGACGAGCGCTCTTAGGCTTTGAACAGGCTCTTGGCCTTTTCCAAAAAGCCTTGGATGATCGGGCTTTCCTTCCCGTTGCAGAGCTCTGCAAACTCCGCGAGTTTGGCGCGCTGGGCCTGGTTCATCCTGGTCGGAACCTCGATGTTCACGCGCACATGAAGGTCGCCGTGCCCGTATCCTTGAACATTGCGAATGCCTTTTCCCTTCAGTCGGAACATCGTGTTCGGCTGCGTTCCTGCCGGCACCTTGATGGTGGCAGGTCCGGCGAGCGTCGGAACCTCAACTTCACCCCCCAACGCAGCCAGGGTGAAGGGAATGGGCACCTCGCAAAGCAGATCATCGCCATCGCGTTCGAAAATGTCGTGCGGGGCGACGCGGAGGACCACGTATAGATCGCCGGGCGGGCCTCCCCGGGCGCCAGCTTCCCCGTTACCCGCCGAACGCAGCCGTGAGCCGGTGTCCACCCCGGCCGGAATTCGCAATTTGATGGTGGAAGCCTGGTCGCGCCGTCCGACGCCATGACAGTGGCGGCAAGGTTTGTCCACCACGCGTCCGGCGCCACGACAATTGGGGCAGGTCTGGGCCAGGCTGAAGATGCCGCGTGCGGTGACGACCTGTCCCCGTCCCTTGCAGGTCGGGCAGGTGCTCCAACGAGAGCCTTCCGCCGCTCCCGAACCGTTGCAATCGTCGCAGCGTTCCGCCTTGTTGATGCGGATCTCCTTTTCGCATCCGTTTGCGGCCTCCTCGAATGAGATTTGGAGGTCGTAACGCAGATCATCCCCGCGCTGGGGGGCAGTGGGATCCGGTCGTCCTCCACCAAACAAATCATCAAAGATTCCCCCCCCGCCTCCGCCGCCGAACACTTCACGGAAGATCTCAAAGGGATCATGGAATCCCCCACCGGCGCCCCGGCCAAATCCTCCACGGGCCCGGGAGTCAAAGGCGGCGTGACCATACTGGTCGTAGGCGGCGCGTTTCTGGGGATCGCTGAGCACTTCATACGCCTCGCTGATTTCCTTGAACCTGTCCTCAGCGGCCTTGTCGCCCGGGTTCTTGTCCGGGTGATACTTCACGGCGAGCTTGCGGTAAGCCTTCTTGATCTCATCGGGGGTTGCCCCCCGAGCCACGCCCATCGCCTCGTAATAATCGTGCTTGGCCATGCTCAGGCGGAGGGTTTCTTGGCGACGATCACACTGGAGGGACGGACCAGGCGGTCTCGCAAGCGATAGCCTTTGCGGATTTGGTGGGCCACATGGCCCTCCTGAACCTCAGCTGTCTCCAACTCGGAGACGGCTTCATGCAGATTGGGATCGAATGGCTTTCCGTGCGCTTCAATCTCCTCCATGCCCGCCTCCTTGAGGACAGCTCTGAACTGTTGGAGCACCATGTTGATGCCTTCCTTGAGTGATTGGGACGATTCAGCGCCCTCTGTGGAAGCCGCTGCGATGGCCATGTCAAAGCTGTCCAGCACCGGCAGCAGCCGTTCCAGAAGCTTGTGGTTGGCGTAGCGGACAGCTTCCTCCTTCTCGCGGGCGGCACGTTTGCGGAAGTTGTCGAACTCTGCCGTGGTCCGGAGAAGCTGGTCCCAATGCTCCCGGGCTTTTTCAGCCTGGACCTTCAATTCCTGCAGCATTTCATCGGTGGCGGAATCGGGGGTTTCCGGGGTGGAATCGGGCCCCGCTTGCGGCAAACCCGGGGAGTCGGACGCGGCCTCTGATGCCGACTCCTCCATGAGGTCGCTGTCTGCATCGGTTTTGGTTTTCGGTTTCTTCATGTGTTGATACTCAGCGCTTGGATGCCCAAACGGTTTGGGATCCTAGCAACGCAATGGCAGCCCTGCAATGACGGGCATTGCGGGCGGGTCGTTCGCTACTCTGCCGGGACAAGGGCTTTGAACTCAGGAAGGGTTTTCAGGGCCTCAAACCGCGGGTCCGTCCTGGCTTCCGCGAGGAGGTCTTTGGCGGAAGGGGACTGCGCCCGTCTAGCGTTGCTGAGGGATACGGCTGTCGTTAACGCGGCGATTGCCTCCTGCGGCTTGCCCAGGGTGGATTTGATGGCCGCCAGGTCGTACCAGGCCTCGGGAGAATCGGGTGTGAGGACCGTCAACCTGGCAAGCGCAGCCTCCAGCTGGGTCATGTTCCCCATCTGGAGATAGCCTTGGGCGCAAGCGACGACGGCGCTGGAGTCGAGGTTTGTGGATGCCATGATCTGGTCCAAAACCTGAACCGCCGCGGCGGTCTGCTGGAATTGCAGCAAAGCGCCGGCGAGGTTCAATCCGAGTTGCAGGTTGGTGCGGGAGTTATTCCATTCGCTCTGGAGTTTGGTCAGATGGGCGTTGGCATCCTGCATCATGACCTGCTGGTTTTTTGCCTGGCTGAGGTTCTTGACCAATCCAGCCACTTGCTGATTGAAGGGATCCAGCCGGGCACAGGTTTCCGCCACAATCCTGGCGTCCTCCACTCGGCCCTGGACACTCACCAGGAAGTTCACATAGCGGAAAACCGCTTCCGGACTGTAGGGGCAAAAGGCAAAGGCCTGGCGAAAGGCAAAATCCGTCTCCTTGATCAACCGTTGTCGTTCCGCCTCGGTCCGGGGGCGGTATTCCGGAGGACAATCGGGCCCAAGCCGCCAGGCATAGACGCCGGCGATCGAACTGCGGAGTTTGGAGAACGCCTTTTGAGCCTGGTCATCGCGCACAAATCGTCTGTCTCCTTCAAATCCGGAAAAGTTGTGCCGGAGAAAGGTCTTTAGGGCAAAGTCCGCGATCTCCTGGACAGGCGTGTCATAGGTGATCCAGTTGCCGATCAGGCGCTCCGAGTAATTGGACCAGAATTCGTGATCCTTGCTGAACACCTCCTCGGTCAACTGCGGCAGGGGCTGCCGGTTGATTTTCATGATGATGCCAAACGGGGTGAGATGCGGATACATCCAGTCCAGCGGAAAGCTTTCCTCGACAAAGAACTCGTTGGTCGGGTTCTGATCGAAAATCACCTTGGTCAGGAGGCCGTTGATGGCCATCACGGCAACCTGACCGGAAACCTGGACGCGTCCGTCCGCTGTGAAGGTGACTTCCTCGCCCGGCCGGATCTGCCTCGGTTCATTCGGAAACCGCTGGTCATGCTCCAATCGCCGCTGTGCGCCTGTGTAATACTCGCGGAAACAAAGTTCCGAATCCCTGGGGGAGGGAATGTAGATTTCTGTGGGCGGGTAGACTCCCTCTGCGCGGCGACTGGCCTCGATGCGCTCCCCGATGTACAGCAGCGGCCGGTCAATCAGTTTGTAGGCGATGCGGGCCAGCAGGTTGGTCTCGTAGTTCTTTTCCCGCTCGTTCTTTGACCGCAGCAATTCCTGGGCGAACGGCCGGTCATACTGGCGTTGCGCGCTCTTGTTGTAGTGGGCGCGGATGTAATGCAGGTAGGTGCCGTCGGCCAGTGCGTTTTGCGTGATGATGTAGACATCCCGCCGGTCGAATTCCGGATCGCGGGGCTTGCACCGCGGCGGAATGAAGCTTTCGCAGAAGATCATGTAGGTCGGGCAGAAGCGTCCGGGATCGGTGCCTCCAAAGAGGATCGCATCCCGCGTCATTTCCGGGTAGATATCGAAAGGCGGCGTGAACATGTCGTGGCCAAACCAGTATCCGAACAGGTGCCCGCGCTGTTCGCTGTCACCCCAGTTTGAAAGCACGGAGACCAGGGGGAGCAGCGTGAAAATGCCCAGGGTCAGAGCCAGGGGTGCGCGGTTGCGATACAACAGCAGGCCACCTGGCCGAGCCCCAGTTGGGCGCCTTCCGTGTCCATCGTTTTTGCGACCCGTTGGGAGAGGGACAGGAGGGCAAGGACAACGGCGATCGTTCCGCCCAGCATGCCCCAACGGCGGAAGCCGGCGTAATGGGTGCACATTTGGGCCGCGACCAGGCTGGTGCCATAACCCACCATCAAGGCAACGGGCACGTGCGACGCCGTGAAGAAGACCCGGATCAATGACCGGGCGGAGCGGTCGGTGCTGTCGGGTGGCGGGTTGAGGATGATGATCAGGAGCACGGCCAGACAGAAATAGATGGCCGTCAGTCCAATGATCCAAGCCCGTTCCCGCCGTTTCATGGCGGGGAGGAAGAAGAACGGCACAAGCGCGATGAATAGGAACACGAAACTGAATTCCTCTGAAGCGTTCTCAAACAACATGCGCAACTGCCCGAGAAACCGAATCGGATCGCCAAAAACATCTCCCGGCGCGGTCTTTTCATACTGACCCCGGGTCAAGGCGTGGATGAACCCTTCCACGATGCGGGGGTAGCCCCATTGCATGGGTGGATTCGTCATGCCGGCAATGGGCATGTAGAGGTAAAACGAGACGCCGGCTAGCCAGCACAATCCGCAGAGGAACACGACCAGAACTTCCATTCCCTGTTGGCGGGTTTGCCAGACGAGCATTCCGCACCAGACCATCGAGCCCAGGGCCAGCAGCCCCACGAACACCCCCATCTTCGGGATGAGCGCGGCGAGCACAAAGGAAAGCACCAGCAATCCGTCCCGAAGATATTCCCGGGGACCTTCCTTGGTTTGAATGCTGAAAAAGAGATAGGCAGCGATGGAAGCGACCCCCACCATGTTGAAAAGGACAAAGAACATGGGGTTGGTCTCCATGAAGATCAATTCCTGCGCGTGCAACACCAGGCCCATGAGGTAAATCGCGGTGTTCCAGAGAAACAGGCCCCTCCCCATCCGGTTGTTGGCCGCTGCGATGGCCACCTCGATTCCCATGGCCGCCAGCAGCAGGGTTTGGTGGTTGGTGAAGCAGATGCCGAAAATGAAAAAAGCGAGATACAGGTAGCGCCTTTGATGAGGCGCATAATTCCACCGGAACAGGCAGCACAGGACACCCACGAGGGAAAGCACACTCGGGGCATAAACCTCCACAATCACCGCCTGACTCCAGATGTAGCTGCTGAAGGCCAGGACGCCGCTTGCCAGGAAGCCCGACACCAGGCAAACCGCGTTTTCCCACTGCCGGTGGATTCCCTTCAGGGAGGGAATGCTGTCCATCATCATGCTGCTGCCGCGGGAGACCATAAGGGCCAGCAGGCCGGCGCTGAGGGCTCCGGCAAAGGCCGAGCCAAAGGCCACTCTCCAGGCGATGTTGGAGAACGGGATAAAATTGGCGAACACCCATGTGTAAAGCGTCCAGGCCGGATATCCCGGGGGATGGGGGATCCCCGCGTAATACGAAGCCACGGCCAGCTCACCCGAGTCCTCGAGGGTCAGGTCGGGCGCGATCGTCCAGACGTAGGCGATCAGCACCACTATGAAACTCACCGCAAACGCCGTCCAGTCGACGCCCCGATAGAGCCGGGGCAGGGGCTGGTCCTGAGCGGAATCCACACTGATTTCAGGTTCCTTTGTGGACGCTTTGCTTTTGCTCTGTCGAGGCGATGCTTTCTTCATGTATTGAATTGACCTGCGTGCCCTGTGCGGGGTCGGAAATGCTGGCCTTACCGACGGTTATTGTCCACCCAAAAGCTCCCGGATCTAGCTTGAGGGCCGAGGGCCGGCAGGGAGGGGTGCCCGGACCGTGGCCCCGCAGCGGCCAAATCTGCCCCGGTTGTAACAGTCGATTTGGGTGACTTGTTCAATCTTTCATCGGCCGACCGCTTGGGGGTCCCGTGCCATCGCGAACGTTGACAATTTGGTTGAATCCCCCGGCCGGCCAAACGCATGCTCTGGCGATGCAACGTCCGGGGCCGGCGATTCTCTTTCTCAACCACAATCTGGCGGGTCAGGCCACTTACTACCGAAACATCAATTTTGCCAAGGGGCTGGCAAACCTTGGGTGGGAGGCGACGATGCTCACCGTGGCCCCGAAACGCAGGATTGGCATGCGGACGTTTTCGGAGGATGGAGTGCGCATCATCGAGACGCCGTGGATTCTGCCGTCGGCGTTCCTGGCAGGCAACGGGTGTGATCCGTGGGATATCGTTCGTCGTTGCTTCTGGTGTGCGCGCCCGCGTTTTGATGTCACGGTGGTTTCCGACCATTTGCTCAATGTGACGCTGCCTTTCCGGGTTTCGCGCCTGTTCGGACGTTCCCGTTGCTACCTTGCCGACTGGGCGGATCTCTTCACCCGCGGTGGTTGTCATGCCGGATGGAATCGCGGCATAAGGAAACCGCTGCACGCCATCAGCGAGCATTTTGAATTCTCCAACAAACGGGCATGCGAACTGGCGATGGCCACGTCGCGCCCGTTGCAGAAGTTGTTGCGGGAGGATTGCGGGCAGCCGGCGGACCGAACCCTCCATTTGCCGTCGGGTTGCGACCCGGCAATCCCCTTCGACCCCGAGACAGAACCGACGCGAATCAAACTGGGGATGGATCCGGCAGACTTTGTCGTGGGACGAACGGGGCGCACGGGCATCGCAGGACGGCTGCATGATCATGAGCAGAAGGCCTTCCTGGCCATCCACTCCTTCATGCGAAGCCAGGGCCTGCCTCCGCCGGTCCTCTACCTGGTCGGCAACCACGAGGAGCGATGGTACCCGGCGTTGCTTGCCGCCGGGTGTCGCCTGCGCATTTCCGGTTTGCTTCCCTCCCCGGAGGTCCCTGTGCACCTGCGTGCCTGCGACGTGTTCATTCTGCTGGAGGCGGACACGCCATTCAATCGACATCGTGGACCAATCCGCTTGAACGATTACCTTGTCGTGGGCCGTCCCATCCTCTGCAACTCGGTGGGGGATCATTCTGAAACGCTCGCTTCCGCCGGGGCAGGTGTTGTGTGGGACAATCTGGAGGACGTCCCGGATGGGGTTTGCAGCCTGCTGCTTGATTCCGGGAAACGAAGAACCATGGGGGCGAATGCACGAGCCCTTGCGGACGGACCGCTGTCCTGGCCGCGACTGGCTGAGCGGCTCGATCAGTTCATCCTGAGTCATTACCCGGAACTGGCCCGGGGTCGCAAGCCCCCGGCAGTCGGCCCAGCCTTGTGAGCCCGTTGAACTTCCGTCATCCAGCCCATGCGTGGGCCAGTTCCGGCCACGCAAGCTCCAGGCTCGTTCTGGTCGGCATCCGCCTTCCCTCCGCCCGAATGCTTGCTTGACTGTCGCTAATCCCAAGCTTAAGTCTCAGATCATGAGTGCACGCGTCCTATTCTCCAATCCCCCGTGGTGGGAAGCCATTGAGTACAAGTGGAAGATCATTCCCATGCGGCGGGCTGGGGTGCGGGCCGGGTCGCGATGGCCGTTCACCTACCGGACGCATTCCGCTCCTGGCTGGCGGGCGCCGTTCGAGTATCTGCCCGTGCCGTTTTTCATGACGTATGCGGCATCTTATGTGGCCAAGGCGACGGGAGCCGAGGTGGTGCTGCGGGACAGTATCGCGCGACGGGAATCCTACGATGCCTATTGGAACTACATTCGGGACAATCAATTCGACTTCATATTCGTGGAATCGGCCACGCCCAGCTGGGAGGAGGATTCGCGCACCATCGGGAAGATTCACGAACTGTCCCCGAAAACCAAAATCGTGGTGTGCGGGCCGATCACGAGCGTCAAGTCGCAGGAGATCCTCGACAACCACCCCGTGGTCGCCTGCATCAAGGGGGAATACGAAAAGGGCGGCGCTGCGGTGGTGCAAGGCCGCACCGGCATCCTCGAGCATGATTTGCTCTCGGTGGCGGAGATGAACGCGTCTCCCTGGCCGCAGTATGATGAGAAGGTGGCGCGCGCCTACTACGACCGCAATCCCCGGGGGGTGAAGACGCCGCAAGCGCATATTTGGGCAAGCCGTGGCTGCCCCTACAAGTGCATTTTCTGTGTATGGCCCGCGGCCATGACGGGAAACGATCCCAACGGCGAAAACAAGCGAACGGTGCGGTATTACTCGGCGGAGACATTGGAACCGTTCATCCGCCACATCGTCAAGAAGTACGGCTACCGCTCCATCTATTTCGACGACGACACCTTTAATTTGGGGAACAACCACACAGTTGAGATGAGCGAGATGATGGCCCGGATCGGCCTGCCGTGGTCGGCCATGTGCCGTGCGGACACCATCAAGCTTGAAACCTGGGAGATCATGAAGCGGAGCGGTTGCTACGGGGTCAAACTCGGCTTCGAAAGCGGCAACCAATCTGTGGTGGACAAGATTGTCAATAAACACCTGGATCTGGGTTATGCCGCCAATGTCGTTCACCACCTCAAAAAGCTGGGAATGACTGTTCACGGAACGTTTACCGTTGGGTTGCCCGGGGAGACTCCCGAGCAGATCCGACAGACCATGCGGTTTGCGCATGAATTGCCTTTGGATTCCCGTCAGGTTTCCGGCACGGCGGAAATTGAGGGCACCCCGCTGCATACCTTGCGCGCTTCGGGCCATCTCTCGAAATATGAGAGCGCGGTCATGGACAAGCACTACGACCGGCAAATTGACGGAAACAAGAAGTGGCAGTCCATGGCGGCTGACCTTCAGGAATCTTAGAGAGGAGACGACCTTTGTTGTCGATAAGATGAACGCTTTGAAGCTGCTTCCACGGTGAGATCTTCCGGGATCACCAAAGTCTGGGTTTCCAGGCAGTCCGGCTGAACGATTCTTGCGCGAACGGTTTGGGAATGCTCACTTCCTCGGGTTCCTTGATTTACCAATGCCTCAATGACCTCACACGGAATTGATTGGAGTGAATGGAGCAAACTGGATGGCTGGTTAACCGTCTCCGAAGGGAGACTGCTTTATGAGCTTTCCAAGAAAACCACGGGTCGTGGAGCCGTGGTGGAGATCGGCTCTTGGAAGGGGAAATCCACAATCTGCTTGGCAAGAGGCTTGGGGGACCGGGCTTCAATCTTCGCGATCGATCCTCATGTTGGCAGCGAGGAGCACCACAAGGGAGGTGCCGAGAAGGTATGGACTTTTGATCAGTTCAAGCAAAACCTCGAGAGGTTCGGTGTGGTCGATTTTGTCACTCCGGTCGTGGATTACTCCGACAAGGTTGGGCAACGGTGGAGTCAGCCCATCGAACTGCTCTTTATTGACGGCGCGCACGATGAGCCAAGTGTCCAGAAGGATTTTGAACTCTTCTGGCCGCATCTTGTTGTCGGAGGGTGGGTAGTCATGCACGATACCACCGGAACCTGGATTCCCGGACTTTGCGGTTGGAAAGGCCCCCGAAAGGTGGCTGCCCGTCATTTGTTTGGCTCCGAGGAAATCGGCCCGATGCGAGTGGTGGATACCATTACCGCTGGCCAGCGTGTTGCTCCTGGAGCCTGCTTCCCGCGTGGAGCAAAACGCCGCCTTCGCCTCCGAAAGCTCTTCACCGACGGTTTGTCGGTGGCGATCAACATGGCCAATCGATTGCCATCGCCGATGGTTTGGACCATCAGAAAACTGCTTCGACGAGCCTGATTGCCGAAGGCGACTGAGTGTCGTTGGAATACTATCCCAGAGCGAACGCCATTCCAATCTGGCGTGTGATAAAGGCTCCCACCCAGGCCAGAACCAGCAT
>JALOTU010000505.1 GCA_025457725.1 Verrucomicrobiota bacterium | reverse complement strand
CCACTGGGGCACGCTCGCGGACCTGCGTTCCATGATCGACGCCGCGCATGCGCGGGGGCTGTACGTGATCATCGATGTGGTCCAGAACCATACCGGCGACCGGATTACCTCGAACGACCCCGGCTGGCCCGCCTTCAATCTTGGCGGCTACACCCTGCGCTGGTGGAACACCTCCCGCAAGCACGCGCCTCCCTTCGACGACCTCGCCCGGTTTTACAGTTTTGGCCAGATCGGCAACTGGAACGATCCGGTCCAGTCGCTCAAGGGTGATTTCTTCAGTCTGGACGGCATCAACACCGAGCTGCCCGCCGTGCGCCAGGACATGATCACCATTTTCCAGGCGTTGATTGCGGCGACGGATTGCGACGGGTTCCGGGTGGACACGGCGCGGCACGTCGAGATGGGGTTCTGGGAGACCTTTCTGCCGGCGATCGAGAGCTACACGGCCTCCATCGGCAAGACCAACTTCATCATCTTCGCCGAGGCCTGGCTGGGGAGCGATTCCGACCTGGCCCCGTTTACCGCCACCAATCGGTTTAATTCCGTCCTGCACTTCCCGCTGCGCGACACCATGGAGGGGGTGTTCGTGTGGGGCAACGCCACGTCGGCTCTCACGGACCGGTTGAACAACCTGTCGCTCTACGATCCGGCGGCGCGCGATCAACTGGTGCAATTCCTCGACAACCACGACATGCCCCGCTACCTCAGCGGCGACAAGCTCGGGGGCAACGAGGCGCTGTTGCAGGCGGCGCTGAGCTTTCTCTACACCTCGGGCCGGGTTCCCGCCCTCTACTACGGCACCGAGCAGGGATTCAACGGGGGGGGCGATCCGTATGACCGCGAGGACATGTTTGACGGCCAGTTCGAGTTCGGTCCCTCGCTGGGGGACAACTTTGACATGACCGCGCCCCTGCTGCGGCACGTGCGCACCCTGTGCCTGTTGCGCGAGGCGCATCCCGCCCTGGTGCGCGGGACGTTTGCCAACCGATTGCAGACCGCCACCGGCCGCGGCCTCTATGTCTACTCCATGCAGCTGGGCGGCGATGAAGCCGTGGTGGCCATCAACACCTCCAGCCAGACACAGAACGCCGCCGGGGGTGGAATGGGTCCCGAGACTGCGCAGCCGCCCGGCACGGTGCTGGCAAATCTCTTCAATCCGGACGAGACCGTGACGGTCGGACAGGGCGGCGCGCCCAATCGCATCGCCTTCTCCATGCCGCCCTACGGCACCAAAATCTGGGTGCCGCAATCGGAGGTCGTCCCGCTGCCGCCCACGATCACCGCGGTCTCGCCCGGGCATGACGCGGCGGATGCGGCGCGCGGTGTGCCCATCACGCTGACCACGCGCTACACCCTCCATCTGGACGGCAGCGCGCAAAGTGCGAACGGCGATGCGCTTGGGGCCGCGTTTGAGAGCTTCTTCGTCACGGGCACCACGGTGGTTCCGGTCAATGAAGTCGCGTTGCGCCAATACACCCTCGACGGCGCCATCACGGGCGATGAGGCAGGCGCGCTTCGTGTCTCGGTCAACGGCGTTGATCTTTATGCGGATTTCAATGGTCGGGAGCTCTATTTGGCGACCCAGGCCGCAGACAACGGCAATGATCGCTTCATCTTCGTGACCACCCAGACCTCCGGATTGAGTTCGGCGCCCTGGGCCAAGAGCGGCCAGGTGGCCGGGCTCCAGCATTACCTCGGCAACGAGGTGGACAACGGATGGTCGGGCTGGTTCCTGCAAGGGGGCGGAGGCGGGGCGCAGTCGACCTCCATTCAGGGCGGGTGGTTGGAGGCCGTTCTGGATCCGCTCGGCGTCTTCGGCCAGATCCCCGCGCAATTGTATGTGGCGTCCGTGTCTTATGGAACCGACAACGGCGACAGCCTCGTGCCGGGAAGCCAGTGTCCGGCCGGGGACGGGGACGGGAATCTCGAGGCCGCCGAGTATTACCTGCTCGATCTCTCCAGCTTCGACACCGACGGAGACGGCCTGCCGGATCTCCAGGAGGATGCCAATGCCAACGGGGTTTTTGATTCCGGCGAAACCCGCGCCCTGGTGTTTGACACCGATGCCGACGGCATGAGCGACGGCGAGGAGTATGAGGCGGGCACCGACGCGAACGATCCCCAGAGCATCTTTGTGAGCGATGTCGAGTTCGTGCAGTCCACCGGCCATGTCGCGGTGCGCTGGATGGGGTTGCAGGGGCATCTTTACACCGTCTGGGTGTCCACAGCGTTGTCCGGTGGGGGCGGATGGACTCTGACGCCCATGCAGAACGTTGCGGGCACGGGAGCGATGCTCGAATACACGGAAGATGCTGCGGTCGGCGCTCCCGCCCGGTTGTTCCGCGTGCAGGTGTCACGGCAGAACTGAACCGCCCCTCGGAGCGCGGACATTTCTGTCCGCCCGTTGGGTATGCACGCCATTCTCGCGGACAAGAATGTCCGCGCTCCTTCCAGGCCGCCGCCCGCGCACGTTTCTTGAATCGCCGTGTTTCCTTATGCAGACTGCATTCCGGCTCCTTGCTGATTAACCGTTCCGAACGAATGAAACGTTCCAAGAAGACATCGCGTAAGCCGGCAGGTCCGGGCCGGGAACGCGCCTCCGAGACGGCATCGGCTGCAAGGACGCCGTTGGTCCCCGTCCGATCCCGCCGCTGGCTTTTCCGCTTGATCGCCGTGTTTTTCCTTCCGCTCCTCCTTCTCCTCACCTTGGAGGTTGGGCTCCGGTTGGCGGGCTACGGTTACGACACTCATTTCTTCAAGCCCTGGCGCATTGAGGGGGAGGATTACCTGGTTCAAAACGACGCTTTCAGCTTCCGCTTCTTTCCTCCCCAGACGGTGCGGCATCCGGAGGCGTTGCGCATGAGGGAGGCAAAGGCCCCGGATGTCATCCGCATTTTCGTCCTGGGGGAATCAGCGGCCATGGGGGACCCGGAACCGGCGTTCGGTCCGGCTCGCTACATGGAGGCGCTGCTGCGGCAACGGTATCCCGACACGCGCTTCGAAGTGGTGAACGTGGCGTTTACCGCCATCAATTCCCACGTCCTTCTCCCGATCGCGCGCGAGTGCGCCCTGCACGAGGGCGATATCTGGATCGTGTCCATGGGCAACAACGAAATGGTGGGTCCCTACGGCGCCGTCACCGTCTTTGGGTGGCAGGCGCCGCCGCGTGCCTTCGTGAACATCGCGCTGGCCCTCCAGAAGACGCGGGTGGGCCAATGGGGCCGGTCCCTCGCCCAACGGTTTCAATCGTCTCCCACGGAAGCCGCTTCCTGGGGGGGGATGAGCATGTTTCTGCAAAACCGGGTGGC
>JALOTU010000121.1 GCA_025457725.1 Verrucomicrobiota bacterium | reverse complement strand
GCAGCAGCGCGGGTTGGCGATTGTGCTGGATGAATTTGGCGGGACGGCGGGCATTGTGACACCGGAGGACATTCTGGAGGAGGTCATCGGACCCGCGCGGGCCGAGGCCGGCGGGGAGCGCGTGTGGATGGAGCCGCTCGGACCCGGGCGCTGGCGGTTGCACGGGGGGGTGCGGGTGGATGATTTTCGCCGGGAACACCCGGCGCTGGGCGAGGTGGAGGAGGTCGAGACGATGGGGGGCCTGCTGGTTCAACTGCTGGACGTGGTGCCCAACGAGGGCCAATCGGCGGTGTTCCGGGGCCTGCGGTTGACGGCCACGGCCTGTGATGCGCGGCGGGTGCGCGAACTGCAGGTGGAACGCGTCAAATGAACTCCACCGACCTGCTCATCTGGATCAGCTGGGGCGTCTGCCTGGCGCTGTCGTTTGTGCTCTCGGGCATGGAAGCGGGTGTGTTCGCGCTCAACCGGGTGAAGTTGCGGATGCAGGCGCGTTCGGGGAGGAGGCCGGCCATGCGCCTGATGAAATTCCTGCGCAACCCGGAGCAGTTCCTCTGGACGCTGTTCATCGGCAACACCCTGGTCAATTTCTTCATTCTGGCCTGGGTGCTCATGATGCTGGACGACTGGCTGCATCGCTGGCCGGTGGCCCTCTGGCTGACCTTTGCGGTGGTGGTCTTTGATTTCTACACCCTGTTCGACCTGCTGCCCAAGACCCTTTTCCGCGCGGCGCCCAACCGGCTGTGCACGGCCCTGTCCGGCCCGGTGCGCTGGGTGCACATCGGCCTGCGGCCGCTGGTAAAATGTGTCGAATGGGGCGCCACCCTGCTCCTGGGCTGGCGCCATGAATCCGCGCTGTCCGGCCAGCTGTTCGGCAACCGCGAGGAGCTGCGCGTGATCATGCAGGAATCCGCGCGCGGCTTCAGCTCGGATGAACGGCAGCTGATCAATCGCGTGCTGGACCTGCATTCGGTGACCGCGCGGCAGCTGATGAAGCCCATGGCGCTGGCGACCACACTGAACATGGACACCGTGCTGGCCGACGCGCTGGCGCGGTCGCGCGAGCGGGGGCTGACGCGGTTCCCAGTCTGGGACATGCGCGGCGGCCGGCGCAGCATTGGGGGCATGCTCGATCTGGACACCGTGGTGTATCGGGACGACCTGGAACCTTCCGGATCCATTGCGCGGTTTGTGAAGCCGGCGGTTTTCCTGGGGGAGGACATGCCGGTGGAGAAGGCGCTGCGCCGCATGCGCCGCAGCGGCCAGCAACTGGTGGTGGTGGTGGACCGCCAGCAGCGGGAACTGGGCATCCTGGCCATGCAGGACGTGCTCCGGCGCATCTTCGGAGAAGTCGATTTCTGACCATGGAACTGTCCGGTGCCATCGCCATTGCCGGGAAGATCATCGCGGTCATCGTGCTGGTGTTCCTCAACGGCTTCTTCGTGGCGGCGGAGTTTGCGCTGGTGAAGCTGCGCGACACGCAGCTCAGTCCGCTGATTCGCCGGGGCAACCGCCGGGCGAAGGTGGCGCGGCTGGTGTTGTCCCGGCTGGATTCGTTCCTGAGCGCCGCGCAACTGGGCATCACGCTGGCGAGCCTGGCGCTGGGCTGGATTGGGGAGCCGGTGTTCAGCGCGCTGCTGGCCCCGGTGTTCAGCGCGTTTCAAATCGAGGATCCCCACCTGCGCGAGGGGCTGGCGTTCGCCGTCGGTTTTTCCGTCATCACCTTCCTCCACATCAGCGCCGGGGAACAGGCGCCGAAGATGTTGGCCATCCAGAAACCGTTGGCGGTGAGCCTGTGGATCGCCTACCCGCTGCTCGGGTTCTATTACGTCTCCTACCCTTTCGTCTACGTGCTCAATCACACCTCGCAATGGCTCCTGCGGCAGGCCGGCCTGGAGGGAGGGGGCGGACACGAGGGCGCCCACTCGGAGGAGGAGCTTCGCCTCCTGTTTGCCGAATCCCAGCGGCGGGCGGGCGGATCGGCATTGGGCCGCGAGATCGTGGTCAACGCGCTGGATTTGCGGCGCCG
This sequence comes from Verrucomicrobiota bacterium, assembly GCA_025457725.1. Classification (GTDB taxonomy): domain Bacteria; phylum Verrucomicrobiota; class Verrucomicrobiia; order Limisphaerales; family DSYF01; genus JALOTU01. The sequence goes on along the minus strand of JALOTU010000121.1, from coordinate 9,162 downwards.
CATTGTCCGTGATGTGATGCGGCCCCGGCAGGAGATCACCGTGCTCAACACCGAGGCGCCGATGAGCGCGTGCCTGGAGGTGGCGGAACGCACCCGCTACTCCCGCTTCCCGCTTTGTGAAGCCGGCGACGTGGACCAATCCCTGGCCACGGTGCACATCAAGGATCTCTACGCGCTGCGCAACAAGGCGAAAACGGGGAGAGACTTGTTGGCGGCGGCGCGGCGGCTGATCTACGTGCCGGAGACCGCGCGGCTCGAGCGGCTGCTCCAGCTCTTCCTGGAACAGAAGCTACACCTGGCGCTGGTCGTGGACGAATACGGCGGCACCCAGGGCCTGGTGACGCTGGAGAACATCCTCGAGGAGCTGGTGGGCCAGATCCAGGACGAGTTCGATCAGGAGAAACCGTTGCTGGTGCCCATGGGGCCCGACCTGTGGGAGTCGTCCGGTTTGTTGCCGCTGCATGAGCTGGAGGAGATTGTCGGCCAGACCATCGACGCCGAGGATCTGACCACGGTCAGCGGTTACGTCACGCAGCAGCTCGGGGGATTCCCCAAGGTGGGCGATTCCCTGACCATCGGCGAGTGGCGCTTGCGGGTGGAAGCGGTGGACGGCATCCGGGTCGCCCGGCTGCGCATCGTGAGAACACCGCCGCCGCCGGAAGCCTGATGAATGTTGAAACCGGAGGCCGGCTTCAACACAGAGACGCTGAGAACACAAAGGGCCACGAAGTTCCGGCAAGCCGGGGCAGCAGCTCAACGTCGTCTCGCAATCCCGAACATCGCCAACGCCAGCAATGCATTGGCGGCCGCCGCCCCGGCGGGAATCCAGAGTCCGGCCACCGCCGTCCCCGCAGCGAGCAGCAGGCTCAGCAGAACCCACATCCACAGCGCATCGGTGGAGGGGCGCGCCGGGCGGGGATGCTTGTCGATCAGCGCGGGGGTGGCCGCCATCAGACCAATCACACTCACCACGCCCCAGCCAACCAGTGCGGACAGGGGCGCGCCCTGCCAGGTGAGGGGCAGTCGGGTTTCCCCCCAGAGCCAGTAGTGGTGCACCACGCTGGCGAAGGGTTCCAGGGCGAGGGACATCAAGAGCATCAGCCCCGCGGCCAGGCCGATGACGTGCCATCCATGATTCCGGTGTCTGGCGCGGGGTTCGAGGATCAACCGGGCCACGCCGCGCGCGTTGAGCAGCAGCACCACCCAGAGGACTGCGGGCACAAAGAACCATTCCTGAAACGGCGTGGTCCCCTGGGCCTGGGGAAACCGGATCGGACCGAAGGGGATTCCGGCCACCGCCGACGACCAGTGTGCCGCACCGCCGACCACCGCGATCACGCACGCGGCCAGCAGGGCATTTTGCAGGGGGATCTGGCGGGCGAGCGACGAGACCGTGAACAGCAACGCCGCCACGAGCAGGCAGGGTTCCGCCCAATCCGCTTTGTCGAGCCAGGACAGCGCCGGGAATTGACGGGCCAGCACCACGACCCAGAGCAGCCCCAGGAGCAGGGAGAGCGAGCGGTACATCCAGCGTTCGGTGGGGCCCTCGGAATGCGGCCTCTCGAAACCCGGATGGAACAACATGCTCAAAGCGCGTGCACCCTACCAGAAACCGCCGGCGTTGCACAGGGGGGAGTTCCACCGAGTCCGGGCAAAGACGCCTCCTGCCTCGTTCGCCGTGAAAAGTTGGATTGAGGTGGAATACGTCGCGCTGCGACGAGTGGCGCCGCGTCCAGCGGTGCACCGAACGGCTGCAATGCCCGACCCCGTTTGCTGAACGCGGCCGGGGTCGTCGCAGCGCGCCGGCCACTCCCGGCCAGAAACCGGGATGCGCCCGCATTGGCCCTTTTGGCCCATAAAAGTTTGCGCGCCGCGGCATCGAGCCCTAGGTTGAACTGAACTTCCTTTGATCCCGGGAGTGATTCGACCAATGAAAATCGAGAAAAACAAAGTGGTGTCCATCGACTACAAGCTGACCGGCAACGATGGGCAATTGATTGACAGTTCCGAGGGCGGCGAGCCCCTGGCGTATCTGCACGGCACGGGGAGCATCATTTCCGGACTGGAGGAGGCCCTGGAAGGAAAAGGAGTGGGCGAGGCCTTGAAGGTCAGCATTGCGCCCGAAAAAGCCTACGGTGTGCGGGACGAGGCGAAGAAGGTCACGGTGGCACGCAGCCAGTTGCAGGGCGTGGACGAGATCAAGCCCGGGCTTCAGCTTCAGGCGCAGACACCCAACGGCACCCAGCTCTTCACGGTGACCGGAATGGATGACCAATCGGTCACCCTGGACGGCAACCATCCCCTGGCCGGCGCCACGTTGAATTTTGATGTGACCGTGAAGTCGGTGCGGGAAGCGACCGACGACGAACTGGCCCACGGGCATGTCCACGGCCCCGGCGGGCACCATCACTGAGCGGAACCCGGAACGTCCCCCGGTCCACGCCCCCGGCGTCCGCTGCCGAGCGATCGCCTGCGGACAGGGTGACATTTCCCACCCAAACGCCTGCCTTTCATTCATGGCAGGGCGCCGCTGCGTCGGCGCCGGGCTGCGCGACAGTGCAGCCGTGCCGGAACGAAATCGCGGCTGCAGTTCTGGCTTAACCAACCTGAAACGAGCGATGTCGGTGGGCGGAGGTTGGCGCGGTCCAGGAGTCTCTGAGGTCTACGGCTTTGGCTTCTGCTTCTTGGAAATCAGGATGTAGACCACCGGGACGATGATGAGCGTGAGGAAGGTGGAGGTCATCATGCCGGCCACCACGGCCACGCCGAGCGGACGTCGCGCGCCGGCGGCTTCGCCCAGGCCGAGGGCCACGGGCAGGATGCCGAAGACGGTGGCCATGGCGGTCATCAGAATCGGACGCAACCGCACCCTGCCCGCCTCCAGCATTGCGGCCGTGGCGTCGAGGCCCTGCGCCATGCGTTGATTGGCGAACTCCACCAGCAGGATCGAGTTCTTGGTGACCAATCCCAGCAACAACACGATGCCGATGAGGCTGTAGACGTTGAGGGTCATGGACGGAATCTCCGGCAGGTGCGTGGTGAGGAACGCCAGCCATCCGGGCAGTTGATCCAGGGGCGCATAGGCTTTGACCAGCGCCAGGCCGTTGACCATCCCCAGCAGCCAGATGCCGCTGAGCGCGCCGAACAGCGCCAGCGGGAGCGCGAGCATGATGACGAACGGATGGCGCAGGCTTTCGAACTGCGCGGCCAGCACGATGTAGATCACCAGGATGGCCAGCAGCAGCACGCGGCCGGATTCACTGGAGCCCGCCTTGATCTCATCGGCTTCACCCGACCAGCGGTAGGTGACGTCCGGCGGCAGAATGCCGGCCAGCAGGGCTTCGGTTTGCTCGATCGCCGTGCCCAGAGGCATCCCCTGCGGCTGGCCGGAGACCGTGACGGACCGCTGGCGGGCGAAGCGGTTGATGGCGTTGGGCGAACCCTGTTGCGAGGGAATCAGAACGCTCGATGCCGGTATGAAGCGTCCATCCCGCGTCCTGAGCGAGATGTTCTCCAACGTGCTCGGAGTGAGCCGGTGCTCGCGATCGAGCTGGGCAATCACGTCGTACTCCTTGCCCTGGACGTTGTAGCGGGCGACCTCGAGTCCGCCCCAGAGCAGTTGCAGCGCCTCGGAGGCGTCGCGCACGCTGACCCCCAGGCTGGACGCCAGATCGCGGTCCACGCGCAGGGCCAGTTGCGGCTGCTCGAAATTGAGGTTCAATCGCGCCTGCGGGATGATGCCCTGTTGACCCAGCTCCGCGCGCACCCGGTTCCCCACCTCTTCGAGTTCCTCGAGGTCCGGCCCGAGCAACACCAATTGGAACTGCTCCCCGATGTCCGTGGACTTGGGCAGGATGGCGATGGCCTGGGCACCCTGGATTTGTCCGATCAACTGCATGAACATGGACGCGGGCGCGCCGGGCCGGGCCAGCGCGATCGCCGAGCGGCGGTCCCCCTCCTTGAGCTTCACGAACATGATGCCGAAGTTGGGTTCCCCCGGCGCGCCGCGCGCCAGCGCCACGGCCGAGAAGTAAGCCTCGGTCTCGGGGAACGAGGCGGCGATCTCCTCGGCCTGACGCACCGTGCGATCGGTGTATTCGCTGGTGGACCCCTGGGGGGCGAAGAGCAGCACCAGGATGTAACCCTTGTCCTCGTCCGGAAGAAACTCCTTGGGAAGCGCGCGGTAGAAGCCGTAGGTCAGACCCAGGGAGATGAGTCCGAGCAACACCACGACCGCCTTGCGTCGAACCGCCCAGGCCAGCGTCCGGGCATAGCGATTCTCCATCGCCCTGAAGAAACGTTCCAGGCCGCGATAGACCGCCCCGTGGGATTCGGGTTCATGGCGCAGGATGCGCGCGCACAGCGTGGGGGTGAGGGTGAGCGCCACGAAGGCGGAGATGATGACCGAGCCGGCGGTGGCCACGGCGAACTCGCGGAAGAGGATGCCCGTGGTGCCCGATTGGAAGGCGATGGGGAGGAACACCGCCACCAGGGTGATGGTGATGGCGATGACCGCCGTGGTGATCTCCTTCACGCCGCGCTGCGCCGCCTCCAACGGCTCCATGCCATCCTCGATGTGCCGGAAGATGTTCTCGAGGACCACGATGGCATCATCCACCACCACGCCCACGGCCAGCACCATGGCCAGCAGGGTGAGGATGTTGATGCTGTAGCCCATCAGGTTGAGGATCAGGAACGTGCCGATGAGCGAGACGGGAACGGCGATCAGGGGGATGAGAGTTGCGCGGAAGTTGCGCAGGAGTTGCGCGGAAGTTGCGCAGGAACGCCAGCATGATGAGCAGCACCAGGGCGAAGGCGATGAAGATGGTTTCGCCCACCTCATTGACCGCGCGCCGCACGAAGGTGGAGGAATCATAGGCGAAACTCACCTCGACGCCGGCGGGCAGGCCGGGAATGATTTTGGCCACCTCCGCCTTCACGTTTTCCGCCACCTCGAGGGCATTGGCCTCCGACTGTTTGACGATGCCCAGGCCGACGGCCGGCCGGCCGTTGTAACGGGCCACGGTGCGTTCCTCCTCGACCCCGAGCTCGACCGTGGCGAACTCCTCCAGCCGGACCGGGGCGTCATTTCGCCAGGCGACCACCAGCCGCCGGAACTGCTCGGGACGATTCAGCTTGCCCAGGGTGCGGACGCTGATGTCGCGATCCAGGTTGTCCAGCCGGCCCGAGGGCAGCTCGATGCTGTTCTCGCTGAACGCCCGGATAAGGTCGCCCACGGATACCTCGTGCGCGGCCATGAGCGTCGAGTCCACCCGGATGCGGATCGCCTGGCGCTTCTCGCCGCCCAGATTCACCCCGCCCACCCCGGGCACCGTTTGCAGCCGGTCCTTGAACCGGCGTTCCGCCAGCTCGGTCAGCTCGAGCGTGGAATAGCGGTCGCTGTCGAGCGCAATCCACATGACCTCCTGGGCATTGGCATCCTGCTTGGCCACAATCGGCTCCTCAATGTCCTCCGGCAGGAACTCCCGGGCGCGGGCGATACGGTCGCGCACATCCTGCGCCGCCACATCCACGTCGCGGTCCAGGTTGAATCGCACCGTGATGATGCTGACCGCCTCCCGCGAAATCGAGGTGAGCGTCTTGATGCCCGAGATGGTGTTGACCTCCTGCTCGATGCGCTCGGTCACCTCCGATTCCATGACCTCCGCGCTCGCCCCGCGATAGAGCAGCCGCAGGAAGCCGACGACGCCGAACAGCACGATCAGCAGGTTGAGCATGATCGCGAAGATCGGGCGCCGGATGCAGAATTCGGTGAAGGACATGGGGGTCGGGATTAGTTGGTCCGGGTTGGGGCCTCTTCCGCGGGCGCGGCCTGGACGACTTTCATGCCGTCCACAATCTTCTGCACCCCGCTGCCGACGAATTGCGAGGACGGTTCGAGTCCGCTCAAAATCTCCACCCGGCCCGGCAGGCGGACGCCGAGTTTGACCGGGGTGAGCGTGGCCACGCCCTCCTTGACCACGTAGAGCGAGAAGGCTTCCAGGGAGGGGATCAGGGCCGACTCGGGAACCACCAGCGACTGCTCGCGGGTCTCCACCACCACGGACACCCGGGCAAACATGCCGGGTTGGAGCCGCAGATCCGGGTTGGGGACCCGCATCCGGATTTCCGTGGTGCGGGTGGCGGGATCCACGACCGGATCGATGAGGTCCACGGTGCCGACGAACACCTGATCGGGCCAGGCGGCGACGGTCAGGCGGCCCGTTTGTCCGGTTCGGACGAGGCTCAGCTGGCGTTCGGGAATGCCGAAGCGCACTTTGACCGTGGCATCATCCACCAGGGTGACCAGCGAGGTGCCGGCGTTCACGTACTGGCCGGGGCTTACCAGGCGTGGACCCACCTGACCGTCGAACGGGGCGGCGATGAAGCGTTCCGAGAGCTTTTGCTGGGCGGCATTGAGGGCGGCCTCCTTCACCGCGAGCAGGCTCTCGAGCAGGTCGAGCTCCTGTTGCGAGATGGCCTTGGTGCCGATGAGGGTCTTTGCCCGCTCGAGGTTGGAGCGGGCCAGCTGGGCTTCCGCCTCCGCCTGGGCGACGGCGGCGGCCTCGCTCCGCGAGTTCAGGGCGAACAGGCGCTGGTCCCGGCGCACACGATCGCCTTCCTCGAACAGAATGCTCTCCACCAGTCCGGAGACCTCCGGTTGAATCTCCACCCGTTCATTGGCCTCCACCGTGCCTACTGCCGACAGGGTTTCCTCGACCGGCATGAGCACAGGTTGTTGAATGATCACCGGCATGGCCATGTCCGGCGGGGGGCCGCCCGCGTCGCCCTTGTTGCAGGCGGTGAGCAGCAGGGCGGACAGCACGACCGCCGCGGCGGTCAGGACCTGCCCGGGTGTTGGGCGTTGAGATGGTGTTGCGTTCATAATGATTCCTCCCAGCCCCCGCCCACGGCCTTGATCAGGCGCACGACGGCGAGGCGTTGTTCGGTGGAACCCTGGACGGCGGCCAGTTCGGCCTGGAGCCGAACCGTCTCGGAATCCACGACTTCAAGAAAATTGACGGCTCCCGCCGTGAAGCGGGCGTAGGAGACTTCCGCCGACCGGCGTCCCGCCCGCGCCGCCTCCTGCAGCGCGGCCACCTGTTTTTCCAGCAGGGTGGTGGCTGCCAGACTGTCCTCCACCTCACGGAAAGCTTCGAGAATCTGCTGGCGATACAGCGCCACACTTTCCTGGTAAGCGAACTTCGTGCGGTCCAGTTCCGCGATGTTCCGCCCGCCTGCGAAAAGCGGCAGCGACACCGTGGGACCGATGGACCAGATGCGGCTGTCCCACTTGAACAGGTCGCTGACGTCCCCGCTCAGGTAACCTCCGGACCCCGTCAGCCGGACCACCGGGAAGAACGCCGCCGTGGCCACACCGATGCGGGCGTTGCGCGCGGCCATCTCGCGTTCCGCCTGGGCGACATCCGGCCGGCGTTCCAGCAGGCTGGAGGGAAGATCGGGTGCGATCCGGGGCAGCCGGGCGACCCCATCGGCGATCTGCTCTTCAAATTCCGCCGGTGGCAGGCCGCACAGCACGGCGAGCGTATTGATAAGCTCGGCCCGGCGACGCAGCACAAGTTGCAAGCCGGCCTCCGCCGAGGCGACCTCCACCTTTGTGCGCTCGACCTCGAATTCAGTGCCCAGCCCCGCCTGGAATCGCAGTTCGATGGCGGACAGCGCCTCCTTTCGGACCTCGATGGTTTGACGCAGGATGGCGAGCTCCTGGTCGGCCCCCTGAATGGCGAGGTAGGTGGCGGCCACATCCGCCTGCAGCGCCAGCAGCACCGATTCATAGGCCGCCTGCAGGCTCGACGCCTCCATGCGGGCCGATTCAAACGATCGCCGCACCCGGCCCCAGAGATCCACTTCGTAACTCAGGTCCAGCGCCGCCGTCCACGAATCCTGGGTGAAGCTGGGGATGGGGAAAGGCACCGGGCTGGCGGAGTTTCCCGAGGTGCGATAGCGCGTCCAGTCCGCCCTGCCATCGAGGGTGGGAAACAACTCCGACCGGCTGATGCGGGCCCCGGCCCGTGCCTGTTCGAAACGATAGAAGGCCGCCTGGAGATTGTAATTGTTGGTTCGGGCGATGTTTTCCAGCGTGTTCAACCGCTCATCCTCGAACACCGTCCACCAATCCCCGCGCGGCACATGGTCCCTGGGTTCCGCCACCTTCCAGCGCCAGTCCGCGGGGACCTCCACCGCCGGGCGCTTGTAATCGGGACCGACCGCGCAGCCGGCGAGAACTGCTGCCAGAACCAGGACGGCGAGCCGTGACGCCTGATTGGAGAGGCGCGGTTGGAAGCGGATGTTGGGGGGTGTCGCGCTCCGGTTCATTTCTTCGTGGAGGTTGGGGCGGTGGCGGATTCGGCCAGCGACAACAGTTCCTTGATGATGGCGGCCCGCTGCCGCGCGGTGAGGGGCGAGACCTGGAGGGTTTCCATGAGCCAGAGGCCCTGGACCGCCAGCACCACCACACTGGCCCGGTTGAAATGGCTGAACGCCGCCAGCTCCTTGAACAGCACCCGGTTGTGCTCTTTCACCGGGGTCAACAGCCGGGGATCGTTGGCGATGGCGGCGAGGGAGGCCGCGTTGATCTTGCGCGCGGGATCATCGTCATCCAGCCCCGACTCCACAATGGCCTTGAGCAGCGCGGCCTGGTCCCGGGGAAACCGTTCCTCGGCCTGCTGCCGGTCGCGGCGGCATTGCGTCACCCGCCGGGCGATCATCCCCTGCAACAACGCCTCCTTGCTGGGAAAATGATACAGCAACCCGCCCTTGCTCACCCCCGCGAGAACCACCCTCTCGGCCGCCGTGAGTATCTTGTCCTTGCAACTGGTGCGACGCGACATGGGATCTGACTAAACCGTCCAGACGGTATAGTCAATCCGCATTTTTGTCCCTGGCTTCCTTGAGCCGGGACCGGGCCTGTTTTCCGGTCCGGGCGGGCGCGCGGATTTTTATTGCCCTGCAGGCTTGTGTTGGCAGCCGGAATTGAGTTTTCTGTGCGACGCCCGAGACCGGAACGAGCCGTGTCGGGTGAAGCGGTAACCCAGCACCTTCGCGGTGCGCCAGTCGAGTTTGAAATCATGAAGAGAATTGAAGCGATTATTCGTCCGCACAAACAGGAACAGGTGTTGCGGGCCCTGGGGGAGGTCGGGT